>CAIZGQ010000037.1 GCA_903932565.1 uncultured Hyphomicrobiales bacterium | reverse complement strand
CGGCATGAAACCTGACGTTGCATCCGCGCACGCCTGGGACACTGGACTCCTTGTCATCAAGGCACTTCAGGAATTTGGTATCTCTGCGACCGGGGAGCAGATCAGGACAAGTATTAGCAAGACGGTTGGATGGCGAGGCGTCAATGGAATTTATGATTTTGTGGCCATGCCACAACGTGGGTTGAACGTGTCCCAGGCTGTGGTCACGCAGTGGAAATCCGACAGCAAAACTTGGGATCTGGTCAGCAAGCCAGGGGGCGACCCTATCGCATCAGCAAAGTGAAACAAAGCCCCATTTAAGTTCAGTGGTTTGGTAATGATGTTATGATTGCAGTGCCGTACGAATGACAAATTCCATTGCTGCAGCTGCAATGAGGAGACACACTCGACTCTGGAGCAATACACCGGGTTAAATTGCAGCGCGCAAATTTAAATACAATTGGATGAGGGGCCTATCTGGATGGCGAAACTTCAACTGACGCTTGCCTGTGGTGATTATGAAATCATCAAGCCATTGAAGGACGGAAGAGTCACGCCAGATGGGATCGAGCTCAATATTCTCACGGAAATGGATTCGACTACACGTCATTGGCGGTTTTTACGCAATCAGGACTTCGATGTGGCAGAGGTGTCCTGTTCGTCCTATATCGCGGCGAAGGATAAGGATTTTGCATTCGATGCCATCCCGGTCTTTCTGCATCGCCGGTTTCGCCATGGCTTTGTGTTCATCAACACCAACAAAGGCATTACCAAGCCGACAGATTTGATTGGGCGCAAGGTCGGGCTGAAGCAGTATCAGTCGACAGCAATTCTTTGGTTGCGCGGGCTTCTAGACCATGAATACGGCGTCTCGTTCAAGTCGATCGACTGGTACACTGAACTCGCCGAGGCAATTGAATTTACCCCTCCGCCGGGTCTCCGCCTCCAGCGCATTGCAGATCATCAGTCAATCGAGACGATGCTCGCTGAGGGCGAGATCGACGCGCTCATTCATCCTGACCTCATCCAACCGCTGGTTAATAAAGACCCCCGCGTGGGGCGCTTGTTTCAAAACTACAAGCAGGAAGAGGTCGCGTTCTTTCAACGTACCCATATTTTCCCCATCATGCATGTGATGGGGCTCAAACGCGATGTCGTCGAGAAGTACCCTTGGGCAGCCTTGAACCTTTATCAGGCCTTCGAGAAGGCCAAGAACATCGCGATGAAGCGGATGGAAAATCCCAGGATTGCGCCTCTGGCCTGGTATCGTGAAGCCTGGGAAGAACAGGAAGAGATTCTCGGGCCGGATCCCTGGGAGTACGGGCTAACTCAGAACAATTCGCGGCAGCTTAATATGCTGGCGACGTTTGCCCATGAGCAAGGCCTCACGAGCCGTAAGCTGTCGTTGGATGACCTTTTTCTCCCAGTCACACAGGGTCACAAGCGAGGCCATGTGTTCCGATATTAATGAGTCATGCCGGAGTGCACTTTGATCACGTTTCGCTTTTTACCGACAACGCCGCAGGCGATCATGATGGAACATCGGGAACAAGCCGGGAGCGTGCGCAGATGAGAACTGTCAATTCCTACATTGGCAGCCCGCTTGAGCGCGTCGAGGATGACCGCTTCCTGCGGGGCATCGGGCAGTTTGTCGGCGATCTCAAGAGCGAGGGTCAGTGGCATGCCGTCGTCCTGCGCAGCCCGATGGGGCATGCGCATATTCGCGGCATTGAATTTTCAGCGGCGCTTTCGATGCCGGGCGTCCATGCGGTTCTTACGGCACAGGATATCGATGGCGATATTCCAACTATTCCGTTTCGCAGGCCCAACCCGACGATCGGCCCCTTCGCCCAGCCGGTTATCGCGCGTGACAAGGTGCGTTATTTCGGCGAGCCAGTGGCAGTGGTTCTGGCCGACACCCAGGAGCAAGCTGAGGATGCGCTGGCTGGCGTGATCGTCGACTACGAACAGCTGCCTGCCGCAATTGATCGCGAGACATGCATGTCCGACCGCGTCGTCTTGTTTGACAGGCCGGGTACCAACATTGCGTCAGTCTTCAATGCTGACAAGGGGGATGTCGCGGCCGCATTTTCAAATGCCGATGTGACGGTTCGAGGTGCCTTTGGAACACAGCGGCAGACAGCATTGCCGATGGAGACACGTGGTCTTCTGGCGCAATGGGACGCGAAAAGTCACCGATTGACGATTTTTGGTGCCGCAAAGCTTCCCTTCTTCAACCGCAAGACGATGGCTCAGATGATGAGTCTGCCGGAAACCTCCGTCGATTATATCGAGGTCGATGTGGGTGGCGGGTTTGGGGCGCGCGGCGAATTCTATCCTGAAGACTTTCTCGTTGCCCTGGCTGCGCGAAAGTTTGATCATCCGATCAAATGGATCGAGGACAGGCGCGAGCATCTCACGGCAATCGGCCATGCGCGTGAATGTGACTGCGACGTGGAGCTTGCCTTCAGATCTGACGGCACGCTGTTGGGGATGCGCGGGGATTTATTCACGAATATCGGCGCCTATGTGCGGCCGAATGGGATGACGCCGGTTCGTAATGCCGCTCAATTCATGTCGGGGCCTTATCGGATTCCGGCAATCGGCTTGCTGTCTCACGCCTATGTCAGCAACAAAACGCCCGCTGGCACCTATCGCGGGCCGGGCCGTTACGAAGGCTGTTTTTTTATTGAGCGTCTGATGGATATGGCCGCAGCCAGGCTGGGGCTGGATCGGCTTGAATTGCGTCGACGCAATCTGCTGACGGATGCGGAAATGCCTTATCCACTTGCTGCCGTCATCCCCAGCGATGGTCGAGCCGAAACCAATTGCGATAGCGGTGAGTACAGCGTTTGCTTTGACAGGTGCATCGAGGAGTTCAAGTGGCGCGATAAGGCACATCTCGATGGACAGCAGATCGATGGTCGTTATCACGGGCTCGGAATCGCCTGCTTTATCGAGGGCGGCGCGTCAGGCCCGTCCGAGGCAGCACGCATGGAGGTTGAGGCCGACGGGAGCGTTGCAGTTTACGTGGGCTCGTCATCAATCGGGCAGGGTGTTGAGACGGTGCTGTCGCAAATTGCGGCGGATGCCCTTGAGATCACTATGGACCGCATCAAATTGTATCATGGCTCGACGACCTATCTCAAAGAGGGATGGGGCTCCTATGGGTCGCGCGCCACCGTGATGGGCGGAAGCGCCGTGCTTGATGCGGCCGCCAATTTGCTCGACCGCTTCCGTCATGTCGCAGCCCTGCGACTGCAGGTGTCGCCGGCGGAGCTCGCAATCGCTGATTGTGTCGCGCGTGCGCAAGACGGACGTTACGTACCGCTTGCGGAGGTGGCGGGTGAGGGGATTGGCGCGGAAGGTCGCTTTGATAATTCGAGGCCAACCTACACTTATGGAACGTGCGCCGTTCATGTCGCTGTCGACCCGGGCACAGGTCATGTGGACGTCCTCAATTATACAATCGTTGATGATGTTGGCCGGATCATCAACCCTCTGACGCTTCATGGCCAGGTCGTGGGAGCTGCCGTGCAGGGCTTTGGCAGTGCCTTTTCCGAAGAGCTTGTCTATGACACAGATGGAAATCTGCTGGTCGGGTCGCTCGCGGATTATCTGATCCCAGTTGCAACTGACTACCCGCACATTCATTGCCATTCGATGGAGTCTTATCCCTCGCCAGTGAATCCCCTCGGCGCGAAGGGTGCGGGCGAAGGCGGGATTATTCCTGTCGGCGGCGCTGTTGCGAATGCGGTTGCATCTGCATTGCGCGACTTTGGCGTGCAGCCGACGCAATTGCCATTGACGCCATATTGTGTGTGGTCCCTCATTGAAAACGGCAGACGCGCTAAGGCATTTTCAAGCGCGACGTAACAGGGCCTGTGCCGATATCTATCTCTGGCAGTGGAGAAACTCCTCAAGCTATAAGTCGCAGCAGTCTGCACGAAACTTGAGCATCAATTTGCAACAAGGTCCGTTTCCAATTGTATGTTTCGCACGGTAGCATCGTCACTTGCAGGTTGTGTGGATACAAACAAAGCGCCTGATCCCAACCCGCCGCCGAAAGGTTCCTCATGCTTGCGACTGGTTTTACGCGTTCGAGAGTGAGTGTGAAGATTGCGGCGGTCTTTCTTTCGCTCATGTCGGTCACAGGATCATGGGCCGATGATCTTGATCAGTTTTATCGTGGGAAGGTTGTCACGCTGATTGTCGGTTACAGCGCCGGCGGTGGGTACGACATTTATGCGCGGGCTTTGGCGCGTCACGTGGGCGATCATATTCCTGGTAAGCCGACAATCCTGGTTCAGAACATGCCTGGAGCTGGGAGCGTCGTCTCGGCAAACTATCTCTACAACGTGGCGCCTCGTGACGGATCGGTTTTTGGGATGTTCGGGCGCGGCATCGCCATGGAGCCACTGATTGGCTCGGCGAACGTGCGGTATGACGCCAAGAAATTTACCTGGATTGGTTCTGCCGCGGATGAATTGAGCGTGTGCGCCGTCACGAAAAGCTCGAAGGTCAAGGCATGGGACGACCTTATGACGACGGATGTTTCTGTTGGCGGGGAGGGCTCTGGGTCAGATCCAGACACGTATGCCATGATGATCCGTGGGTTGTTTGGCGCGCATCTCAAGATCGTAACTGGCTATCCGGGTGGCAATGACATGACGCTTGCGATTGAGCGTGGCGAGCTGGATGGACGCTGTGGCTGGTCCTGGGGGTCTATCAGGGCCACGAGGCCCGATTGGATATCCGGACCCAATAGCCTGAATATCCTCGCTGTCATCTCATCCCACCGCAGCACGGAACTGCCCGATGTCATGACGGTTCTGGAAAGGGCAAAGAGCGATCATGACCGCGATATCATTCGCCTGTTGGTAAGCCGTCAGGAGCTCGCGCGTCCCTTTGCAGCGCCCCCCGGCGTGCCAGCAACTCGAGCGGCCATATTGCGCAAGGCGTTTATGGAAACAATGTCAGATCCGGCCTATATCGCCGACGCCAAGGAGTTGAGCCTGGATGTAACGCCTGTCCCCGGAGAGTCTGTTGAGACTTTGATCGCGGGTCTGTATCAAACGTCTGCATCGACCGTCGCGGAAACGCGGGCGATTCTTGCTGCCGGGGCAATTCCTTAAACAGCTTACGTTGGATCGCGGTCGCGCTATGCCAGTCGAGAAACAATTTTCACGCATGAGACTCTTCCGAACAACACATTGCCCTCAGACTCAACAACGGGCGCGATCCAGTGCGTCGAGCATTCGTTCGGGTGTGAAAGGCTGATGCTTGATCCGCACGCCGAATGGCTTCAGTCCATCGTTCACGGCGACCCACACAGCACCCATAGCACCAATGAGACCGGCTTCGCCAATTCCTTTAGCGCCGAGCTGCGTGGATGTTTCGATTGTCTCGACATGGGCGACAGTGATGTCGGGCAGTATGTCAGCGGTCGGCACAAGGTAATCCGACAATGTTCCATTGACCAAATTGCCGCTCTCGTCAAAAGCGCATTCCTCGAAGAGGACAGCACCGATGCCCTGCGCGATGCCTCCACGAACCTGTTCGTCCACAAGCAAAGGGTTGATGATGCGACCGCAGTCGTCAACGGCGGTAATAACGCAGGCCACACCATCGTTAATGATTTAGGCAAATTTGCACTTCATCTCGTACCCAGCGGTATTTTTAATCCCAAAAGCAAGGCAGT
>CAIZGQ010000036.1 GCA_903932565.1 uncultured Hyphomicrobiales bacterium | reverse complement strand
GGCGCGGAGGGCTGGGCAAACATCACCTCGCGCGGGCGACCGTCGCGTGTGCCGAACACGCCGCCGCCTGCGCGCGTGGGTGAAACCACGTCATTGTCAGCACTCTGCATCATGGTGGCCCGCAAGCCTTTGCCTGAGGCCGCGTCGCCGCTCGGCGGGGGCGTGATTGTGACAGTTGCGGACGGGTTCGCGCCAACACCGGTTGAAGCTTCCACGGGTTCCGTGCTGGTGATCTGCGCAGGCGCTGGAGCCGGGGCGGATGCGGGGAATATGGGTGCAATCTGCACCATCGGGGGCTCCGGCTCATTGCTGCCCGGGCTCGCCTCAATCTGCATCGGCGCGCTGGTGTCGCTCGGCACTTTCCATTCAAAGCCATCGAGCTTGCCCGTCAGCGGCGAGACCGGGCCCCAGGTGTCACTGGCGATGCCGTCGGCAATCCAGGCGGCATCGCGCGGCGCGCGGGCGGCCCGGCCGAGCCACTCGCGCAGGGCGCCCGTGCTGCCGTTCTCGGTCTCTTCGATATCCGCCATGAGGAGGCAGGTGCGGCGGGTGGGCCGGGCACCGGGCTCCAAAAGTCGCGCCATGGCAGCGCGGGCTTTTGGAAACTCACGTGCGTCCAGAGCGGCCCGTGCCAGCGTCAAAGCGCTTTCTGGTGAGCGTTCGTCCATCCGGGCCAGTGTTTCAGCCCGGGCAAGACGATCACGGGCCGAATCGCCATGGCGCACATCCATATAGGCTGCGGCGATGTCGGGATGTGGTGACACTTTCCACCCGGCTTCGAGCACTTTGCCAGCGGCGCGCACATCGCCCTTGCGGGAGAGCGCGCGACCCGCCAGCACCACGGCTGGCACGAGATCGGGCGCGAGTTTCACGGCTTCGCGCGACAGTTCGAGCACCTTGGCCTGGTTGTTGTCACCCAGCTCAATTGCTTGGGCCGTCTTGATCACAGCCCGCTGGCGGTTGGCCACGTGGCGGTCGATCAGCTTGCGGGCCTGATTGGTGTCGATGGCTGCGAGCGCCTTGTCCCAATTCTCATGGGTGGCGTGGTGCTCCAGCACGGCCTTGCCGGCCCACTCCACCGGGGCCAGCTCGTGCGCCTGCGTGGCAAAATGATGCGCAGCCTCAGGATCGCCGCGGCGCAAAGCCTCGGCGTGCAATCCGCGCAAGCCAAGCAGGCGCATGTCATCGCGCTCGGCCATGCGGGCGAAGGCGCGATCTGTTTCCGTCCGGTCGCCGCTGAGCTGCGCCGTCTGCGCCTTCAGGAGCAGGGTCATCGGGTCGTCAGGCAGATGACGGGCAGCCTCCATTGAGGCGCGCTTGGCAGTGCGCACATCGCCAGCACCAGCGGCAATCATGCCCTTGGTCAGCGCGCGCAGGGCCTTGTCGCGGCGGCGCATGCGATTGCCGAGGGTCACGATGGCCGGAATGCGAAACACGAAGCGCAGGATCGACCAGACCAGCGAGATCACCAGCACCAGCACCAGGAGCGCAACGAAGCCCGTGACCAGCGAGGTCTCGTACCGCGTGCCCTGCCAGGTCAGGACAATGCCGCCGGGCTGGTCGGCGACCCAGGCGAGGCCGGCCCCCGCCAATGCGATGAAGCCCAAAATTGTCAGCGCGCGAAACATGCAATGGCCTCAAGGTCGAAATCACAAAAATGCATCTCGCGGCGGTTCCATGGTGAAGGTGTCGTCATGGTTTGGCCTGTCCCAGCCGACGCGTGGCGTCTGCTGCAATGTCGCCCGCCAGGGCCATGGCATCAACGCGGGCCTGCGCCTTGGCCGCCCAGGCTTCCGTGGTTGCCTTGGCGGGACCTGGCAGCTGCGCGCGGGCGTTCAGGGCAGCAGGCACATCGCCACGCGCCAGGGCCGCTTCAATCCGGCCGATGACGGCCAGCGGACCGTCGCCCGATGAATCGCCGGCCGGGCGGATTTTGACGAGGCTCGCGGCACCCTGGGTCAGGCGGTCGAGCAGGCTGCCTGTTGGCTTGGTGTCAGCCCCCGCGAGGATGGGGCCTGCCAACGGCATGAAGCTGTCCGCCAGCGACTGGCTGGTGGCGACCCCTGTTGCCGCAGTCTCGCGCAGCCCTTTCACCCGCTCGGCGCTGGTGCCGGTGGCAACAAGCGCGTTGAGCTCCTGTGTGAAGGGGCGGCCGGAATCGACGGCGCGGACGAGCGCCTGCGCCAGAACAATGGAAGCCGCTGCGTCCGCAGAGGCGAGCGCGCTGGCGGTTTTGCGGTCCGTCGCCGCGACATCGAGTTTGGGCTGCGCGTCGAGCGCTGTCAGCTTCTGCGTCGCCGCCACAACCTTTTGCTCAAGCTCGCTCAGGCGTGAGGTCAACGGCGTCAGGTCGACTGGTGGCGGCACTGGCACTTGGACGGGAATTGGCTGAGGCGGCACGAGCGGCGCGGTGGGGGCAGCGGGTGCCGGCGCGGATGTCAGGGCCTGACGGGCGGCGTCAAACGAGCTCTTCAGGCTGGAGCCGAGATCGTTGATTTGCGCCTGCGCGTCATTGAAGGTTTTTGTCGCGGCCTCCAGGGGAGCGATTTTGGCTTCCAGCGCACTGATCCGCGCGCGCAAGTCGGCATCGGTGGTCGAGGCGGTCTGGCT
>CAIZGQ010000035.1 GCA_903932565.1 uncultured Hyphomicrobiales bacterium | reverse complement strand
TGGACATAATTCTGCACCCTCGCGGCGCGACGCGCCCGAGCTGTGCGTCATTCTCCGCCCAAAGAGGCCGTGGGGAATGCCGGGTGCCCCAGTGCACCCGCAGCCTCGTGTGCGAAGTGGTTAGTTCAAGATGCACACGAGTATTCACAGCTGTCGCACCGGAAATCACCCGGCATCCCCGCACGCAATGGTTTTAACGGTTTCCTTCGCGCTCTTGTGTCTGCAAAATCTGGCAGAATGTGCGAACGGGCGGCTCTGACCAGCCGCCCGTCGCTGGATCTGAGCCCGTTCGCGCTCAAAGGCCGCAAGAGCCTGACGGGGAGCGTGGGACAGACCCGGTGTCTTCCTCAACCCGAACAGTTGCATGGGCTTAGAGCCCGGACCGAGCAAGGAAGGGAGCTGGATGATGGCACAAAACGGTTTGGTTGTCGCCGGTATTGATATCGCCAAGGACAGGGCGGATGTGAGCATTCGCGGGCTGTCTCAACGGCAAACGTTCGCAAGCACCGCGGAGGGACGTCGGCAGTTGATCACTTGGCTTCGCAAGCACAAGGTGACCAAGGCAGTGATGGAGGCAAGCGGAGGATATGAGCGCGAATGGGCCAAGGCCTTGCGCGAGAAGGATATCGAAGTTCGTATTGTTGATCCCAAGCGGGTGCGCCACTTCGCCCGGTCCGCTGGGCGACTGGCCAAGAATGACATGATCGACGCTGACACGATTGCCTGGTTTGCCGAGACATTCGGCGAGGCATCAAGCCAGGCCCACGATGCTGCGCGCGAGACGCTTCGACAGTTGGTGAATGCTCGCCAGGGATTGCTCGATATCAGGACCGGGCTGAGCAACAAAGGCGAGCATGATGTGCCGGAACCGGTGCAAAAAAGCCATGCGCAACTGTTGAAGGCCATAGCCGTCGAGCTTGCCAAGCTCGAGGCGGCGATCGCCGCCATGATCAAGGCCACGCCGCATTTTGCCGAGCGCGCCGCGATCATCGAGAGCGTGCCGGGGATTGCCGGCACGACGTCTGCCGGCCTCATCGCCGCCATGCCGGAATTGGGCCAGGTGAGCAACGAGGCGATCTCCGCCTTGCTCGGGGTCGCGCCTTATGATGATGACAGCGGCAAACGGCGGGGCGAGCGCCAGATCAAGGGTGGACGCCGCAAGGTCCGCAATCTGTTCTACATGGCGTGCCTGGGAGCTGCGACCCGTCACAACCCGGCGCTCAAGGCCTTCTATCGCCGCCTGATCGCCAAGGGCAAAAAGGCCAAGGTTGCCCTGGTCGCCTGCATGCGCAAGCTGATCGTCATTCTCAACATCATGATCGCCCGCGGCGAGAAATGGGATGCCAGTCGCTACGCGGTGGAATAACGAGCGGGGCATGAACCGCGCTCGGCATTCGGCCGAGCGCTTGCAAGGCCCAACAGACCTGTGCGCGGCTGGGGTCAAGGCCGGCAGCCGCCGGAGGCGGTGGCGCGCAGCGCCAGCCTTGAGGCCAGCCGCTCGCAGGGCTACTTCAAAATACAGTTGCTCCCCGGTGACCGGGCTTTTTTGCCACCGTCGCCTGCGGATATCGCCGCAAACTTGACGCCAGCGTCGGGGCGTCAGGACCACACGACTTCGCCGTCCGCCTCACACGCCATTCGTCAAAAGCGCAT
>CAIZGQ010000034.1 GCA_903932565.1 uncultured Hyphomicrobiales bacterium | reverse complement strand
TTGATTGTATCAGCATGATTGATCCGCTCTGACACATCATGGCGGTTCCACGCGATCAGTGACACGGATGACTTGCCTGAGAGATTGATGAGGCGCAGCGTTGTGCCCGCACGCAGGCTCAAGTTGTCGTACCAGCCACCTGGAATGGTTGTTTTAGACAGGATCGCAGAGTCATCCAGGCTTGCCGTGCCAAACTGCGTGGCAGGTGGCAACGCGCGCGGCGCATGGCCTTGCCCAGCGGCTTTTAAATTCTCATAGCGTTTGCGATTGGCCTCGATGAGGGAACGCTTGTCTTGGGTCATCGTCATGTTATCTGCTCCGACATGGCAAGGCCGGGTCGTCCCGGGATTGCTCCGGATTTTGCCAGGTCGTCCCGGCTGGAGCTTCTGGGCTGCGGGGTTCCGGCGATGCGGCGCGGCCAAATCTGAATGTCTTTTGCAATTGTCGCCCCGTAGCGTTCGCGTTCTTCCGGGCGATCGCGGCGGCGTTCCAAAGCAACAACGCGTGTTGCAAGCCGGAACGCTTCGGACAAATCATGCGTGACCATCACGACGGTCAAATTGGATTCATGCCAGAGCTTGCGCATCAGCGTGTGGATATCGGCTTTGATGCCGGGGTCGAGCGCGCCAAAAGGCTCATCCAGGAGAAGGACTTTTGGCTTTCGCATGATCGCCTGCGCCAAGGCGAGGCGCTGTTGCATGCCACCCGAGAGGGACGCTGGATATAGCGCTTGGGCACCACTCAGGCCGACAGCGTCCAACAGTTTCAAGCTGTCGGCTTCGGCGTCTTTCTTCGCAGCGCCCATCAAACGACCAAGAAAAGGGGACAGTTCCAGCTCACGCGCCAGCATGACATTGCCCAGAACCGTCAGATGCGGAAACACAGAATAACGTTGAAACACAACGCCGCGATCAGCATCGGGCTCGCCATGAAGCGGCAATCCATCAAGCAGAATCGCACCGCGTGTGGCGACGTCCTGTCCAAGGAGCATGCGCAAAAAGGTGGTTTTCCCGCAGCCGGAGGGTCCAACGAGTGCGACGAATGCACGATCCTCGATGTCGAGACTGATGTCTTCCAGAACGATCTGGTCGCCGTATTCCTTCCAGACGTGGCTGAAGCTGATGACGCTCATGTCGCCCTCGCGTCCGAAAACCACGGGAAGGCGCGCTTCTGGATCCAAACAAGAAGCGTGTCGGAAAAGTAGGCGAGCAGTGTAATCCAGGCCACATAGGGAATGATGACATCCATGGCGAGGTATCGCCGCATCAAAAAGATCCTGTAGCCAAGGCCTGAATCTGAGGCGATGGCTTCAGCAGCGATCAAGAATAGCCAGGCGGGCCCCAATGAAAAACGCACACCATCGATGAGGCGCGGCAGCATTTGCGGCACCACAATGCGCAGCGTGATCTGCCAGGTGGATGCGCCAAGGGTCTGCGCCTTGATCAATTGTTCGCGCGGCAATTCCGCCACCCGCAACGCGAGGTCTCGAATAAGGAAGGGCAGGGTGCCGATGACGATCAGCGCGATCTTGGAGGCCTCACCCAACCCCATCACGATGAAGAGAATGGGAAGAAGAGCAAGCGGGGGCACCATGGAGGCAACGGCGATGAACGGGCCGACAAACGCGCCCATGAGCGGCAAAAGCCCCATGAGAACGCCAACAATCAGGGCGACGGATGTTGAAATGCAGAGTGCCCAGAAGAGCCGTGAGGCACTGGCGAATGTGTCGCTCCACAAAAGATAAGAGCCGGTGCGGGTGTCTTCCTCGAACGCCATGTGGCGGATGGAATCGATCATTGTGCTGAACGCGGGGAGCAGCTTGTCGGCAGGGTTTTCGGACAAACGCAACGCCGACGCGATCACATAGGTGAGTGCCACCAGAACAAAGGGCAACGCCGCAAGAAGCAAATGCGCAGAGCGATCCGGTTTGATGTTGATGATGCGCATGCGAGCTCCGACTTGAACCGATACATCCCCCGACAAAACGCGCCGGGGGATGCTGAGGCGATTGGACGAGGCTTAGAGCTTACCTTCCACAGCCATGGTCATGAAGCTCGGATCAAAGCGCAGCTTCACATTCTTGGAATCGCCGAGCACTTTCTTGTCGGCAAGCTCAATGCCGATCACGTTGGCGCTCTTGGCACCCTTGCCGAGCAATTCCTTCTCGAAGAGGAACTTGCGGACCCGGTCCATGGTCTCGCTGATTTCCTTGCTCTTTGTGAAGGCCACGGCATCAGCCGGCTTGGCAAAAAGCTTCGTGGCCGCGAGCTGCGAGTCAAAGCCGGCGAGATCGGTTCCTGATGCCTTGGCCATTGCTTCCTTGGCCGCCTTTCCGTCAGCATCCGCCTGCAGCATCTTGGTGATGGTCTCGTACCAGATGCCGACAAGCGCCTTGCCGAAGTTCGGGTTGTCCTTAAGGACGGCGGTGTTGGCGACCATCAGATCCATGATTTCGCCAGGGATCTGGGAGGAATCAAACACCTTCTTGGCGTCGGGGGAGCCCAGGATCTCGCTCACAATCGGGTTCCAGGTCACAACGGCCGTGACGTCTGCTGTCTTGTAGGCGCCAGCCATATCGGAATCGCTGGTGTTCACGACCTTGACGTCACGCTCGCGCAGCTTGGCACTGTCCAGCGCCCGGGCCAGCAGGTAATGCGAGACCGAAAACTCGACCAGATTGACCTTCTGGCCCTTGAGGTCGGACAACTTGTCCTTCTTCTTCAGGATCACGGCGTCGTTGCCGTTGGAAAAATCACCCATGATCATGGCGGTTGTGTCGACGCCGCCAGCTGCGGGGATCGACAATGCGTCCATGTTGGTGATGGTCACGGCATCGAAGGCGCCAGCGGTGTACTGGTTGATGGATTCAACATAATCGTTGAACTGCTTCACTTCGATGTTGATGCCGTATTTATCAGCCCATTTCTTGACGATGCCGGAATCGGCTGCATAGCCCCAGGGCATCCAGCCGACGTAAATCGACCAGGCAACCTTGAAGTCTTTTTTGGGGGCCGCGAATGCGCTGCCGGTGGCAAGGCCCAACACGGAGCCTGCGATGACGAGAGATGCGAGAATGGATTTCGAACGCATGAGCTGTAGACCCTCCACGTAAAAAGAAGAGGGATCGGCAACGACCATCGCTGTGCCAATCCCTTGGCAAACGAGGTCTCCCGGGCTTTTGTCCCGCCGTGTACCCAGAGGATGTCTCTCTCTGGGGGGCTGCTCTCGGACCAGCGTTTCTCACGAAACCGGAACCCTAGCGGCCAACTCATGGATAGGATAGCGCCGAAAAATGCAGAGCCGATAGGGTGCCGTGCAGCAAATTTTGATCAAAATGCGCACAAGGTTTGTGCAAATGGCGCAATGCTGTGCCGTTATGACGGGTAATCTGAGCCTCAGCAATGACGGGGCAGGAGGTTGCGAGTGATTTCGATTGCGCGCCCTGGCATGGCCAAAGCAAAAGGCCGCCTCGGGATGCAAGGCTCCGCGTTTTGCCGTCCTGTCCCAGCTTCAGCCGGAAGCCGGCCTGAAGTAACGAAATGGGCATTATGTCTGTGCGGGCGGATGGGCCGCCAACTTGACCTCCTGATATCGGACGTGTTGTCCTGAAGCGTGTTCCGGGTCGTGAAATCCAGATGAGATGGACATTGCCGACATCTGCGCGGACCATAGCGCGTCCTGCCGAGCCATCTGGAGCCCGTAATTCTGTATGATGCATGATCCCCCGCTGCGTGATTACGACCTTCTGAAAAGCCTTGAGGTTTTCGCCAGCGTCGCCGACACGGGCAGCATGACGGCAGCTGCGGGTCGCTTAAGAATAACGCAGTCGGCAATCTCGCAGCAGATCAAAATTCTCGAGCTCGACTATGGTGCGCCGCTCTTTTATCGAGATGTGCGTCCTTTGCGCCTCACCCCGGCCGGTCTCGTGCTGCTCAACAGGGCGCATGCACTCCTCACCAATGCCCGCGAGATGCGCACGGATGTGCGTCAGGCGGCTGCAGGCAAGCTGCAGCATTTGCGAATTGCTATTCTGTCCACGTTCGCCCGCCAGCTTGCCCCTGCCATTGTGCAGGCCTCAAAATCAAAGCAGCTTGCCGTTGACAATCTGACTATCACGCGCGGAATGGCGCTAAACCACGCGCTTGATCTTGCAAACCGCGACATCGATGTCGCCTGGACGTCCGATTCGTTTATCGAAGCCCCGCATGTCGAGCGCCTGACGCTGGTGCGTGAAACATATCTTCTGGTTACGCCCAGGGGATATGGCCGATTTTCATCCGACCTGCGGGATCTCGCGTCAAGATTGCCGCTGTTGCGCTATTCCATGCGCACCCAATCGGGCATGCGGATTGAAAGCCACCTGCGCCGCTTGCGTCTCGGCTTTGCCGGAAGTCCTATTTTTGAAGCCTCGATTGATCTTGTCGATGCGATCGCCTGTGGTCACGGCTGGTCGATTGTGACACCGTCGCAATTGTTCGATGTTCTCGGGCGCAATATTGAAATCGACGCGCGTCCACTGCCCGGGGTGCGCCTTACAAGAACCCTCGGCCTTGTCTGGCGCAACGGCGAGATGCAGGACACCATGCAGGTCCTGGCAGCTTTGTGCGAGACAACGCTTCGCGAGGAAAGCGTGCCGCGTCTGCTGGCGGAAATGCCCGAACTTGCCGGGCATTTTGAAGTCCTGTCCCCAGCGAAAGATTGATGCTCCAAATCTGTCAGGCGATCGCAGACGCTTCCCGGACACTGAGGAAGAGCGCTGTGCGCAGCAGGAATTGCCTTGCAAGCTCCGGGTTTTCCGCCGTGCGTCGCAACTCGTCCTGATTTTTCCGCCGCACGCCTTCATCCTTTTCCATCAGCAATTTCTTATTGCGGATGGTTTGCGCCTGCGTGTGCTTGACGGCAATGGTCCGACGCTGCCGGTCATAGCGGTCAAGCAAAGTGTCGTCGGCTTCACCCCGTATCACCTGCACGAGCTTCTCTGCCAGATTGAAGGCGTCATGAATGCCGCTGTTGAGGCCCATACCACCAATCGGGCTGTTCACATGAGCGGAATCGCCAGCGAGCAGGGCACGGCCCTTCCGAAATGACGTCGCTACGCGTTGATGCACAGTGTAAAGATTCGAGCCAAGGATCTCGTAAGGTGTCGACTTTGGCAGAAAACCCTGCAGCAGGTTCTGCATGTTCTCCTGGCTCATGATTGACTGCTCGGAGGCATCGGGATCGGTTGGAAAATGAACGCGCCAGCGTTCTGGCGGACCGCCCCAGCGGAACAGGTTTGACCATTGGTGGGGGTCGGAAATGTAGTTCCTGTCCGCATAGCCATGGTTCTTGAAGTCATAGACGACTTCGATGTTGAGGGTGCGGTCGGGATATGTGAAGCCTTCAAATTCGATGTCGAGTTCCTTGCGGATCAGGCTGCGTGCGCCTTCGGCACTGACGATGTAGGTCCCGTGCGCTTCAACGTGATCTCCGTTACCCGTCTGGCCGCATGCCATCACACCATCGCTTGTCTGTGTGAAGCCTGTGAAGGTTGTGTCCATGAGGACAGTGCAATGCGGATTGGCCAATGCCATCTCGAGGGCGACCTCCACAATCTTGATGCGTTCACATTGCAAAACAAAGGGAAATTTCGTGTCCTCCTTAAG
>CAIZGQ010000033.1 GCA_903932565.1 uncultured Hyphomicrobiales bacterium | reverse complement strand
GTCACATGCGGCACGTATTTCCGGGTTTCCGGCGGCAGGCCGACCCGGCGCACCAGACGCTCTTGCTCCGCCTGAAGGTCTAGCAGGGCCGACGTCGGCTTTGCCTTGGCAATGATGGCACGCGGGCGCTCCCCACCAAAGAAATCGAGCCCGTCGATGACAACCTCAAACGGCTTGCGGCGGATGCGGGCAAGCTCAAAGGCCACATCATGCGCGGCGCGATCATCAATATCGCCAATGAAGCGCAGGGTGATGTGATAATTCTCGCGATCGATCCAGCGCGCACCCGACACGCCGCCACGCAGAAATGCCAATTCGTGGGCGAGGGAAGCCGGGATTTCGAGACCTGTGAAAAGGCGGGGCATGGCTCCCTCTCCAGTCTACGGGGTGCGGGTCTCCCCGCGAATCACTGCTGCAGCGCTGCCGCTACCCCATCTGCCGACCATGAAATTTGTGCGACATGGAAAGCCGCACCGCAACCGCTCGCCCTTCGTGGGTCTCTAGCGGCGGGCATGACGACATACTATGGTCCGGCCGCATTCCAGCAGGAGAACGGACCCCATGAAGACCCGCGCTGCCGTCGCCTTTGCGGCCAAAAAACCGCTCGAGATTGTCGAGATCGATGTGGACGGCCCCAAGGCTGGCGAAGTCATGATCGAGGTGAAGGCAACCGGCATTTGCCACACCGATTACTACACGCTGTCGGGCGCGGATCCCGAGGGCCTGTTTCCCTGCGTGCTTGGCCATGAGGGTGCTGGCATTGTCGTTGACGTGGGCCCCGGCGTGACGAGCCTGAAGAAGGGCGATCACGTTATCCCGCTCTACACGCCCGAATGCCGCCAGTGTAAGTCGTGCCTGTCGCGCAAGACGAACCTCTGCACCGCCATCCGCGCCACGCAGGGCAAGGGCCTGATGCCGGATGGCACAAGCCGCTTCCGCTGCGATGGCGAAAGCGTGCTGCATTACATGGGATCCTCAACCTTTTCGAACCACATCGTGGTGCCGGAAATCGCCGCTGCCAAGATCCGTGAAGACGCGCCCTTCGATAAGGTCTGCTACATCGGCTGCGGTGTGACGACCGGCATCGGCGCTGTCATCTGGACTGCCAAGGCGGAGGCCGGTTGCCGCGCCATTGTCTTCGGACTTGGCGGCATCGGGCTCAATGTCATCCAGGGCCTGCGCATGATCGGCGCAGAGCAGATCGTTGGCGTCGATCTGAACCCGGGCCGCAAGGAAATGGCCGAGAAGTTCGGCATGACGCATTTCGTCAATCCATCCGAAGTCGGCGCTGATCTCGTGCCCTATCTCGTCGATCTCACGGGCGGTGGCGCGGATTACACGTTCGATTGCACCGGCAACACGACTGTGATGCGCCAGGCGTTGGAGGCCTGTCATCGCGGCTGGGGCCAATCGATCATCATCGGCGTGGCTCCGGCGGGGGCGGAGATCGCCACGCGTCCGTTCCAGCTTGTCACCGGCCGTGTCTGGAAGGGTTCGGCCTTTGGGGGTGCTCGGGGCCGCACCGACGTGCCACGCATCGTGGATTGGTACATGGAAGGCCGCATCAACATCGATGATCTCATCACGCACAAGCTGCCGCTCGAGCGCATCAACGAAGGCTTCGACCTGATGCACGAGGGTAAATCGATCCGCAGCGTGGTGGAGTTTTAGGGGGGAGCGGTGCAAATTGCAGCTCACCCCGCGAACCCGGCTTGAGCCGGGGTTCGGCATTTAGGATGCGCAAGTCGGGTAGACCCGACTTGCGTTGGAGAGGGTGGTTGGCGGATGCCAACCGG
>CAIZGQ010000032.1 GCA_903932565.1 uncultured Hyphomicrobiales bacterium | reverse complement strand
TTGGGTCTCCGGCACTTTGGGTTACACCTTCGATGCGTCGAATTCGATTACCCTGGTCGGCGCGGGCAGCGTTTCACGGTCATTCCACAGCCCTTATACCAAAGTGCATTGATCAGTACCCATGCGCCCAATATCGAAGGCCGATGGACATGATGCGCCACGGCTGATCGACAAGTTTGTTCCATGCGAAGCAGCAGTGCTCGACGATGTCGTCATATGAAGAGAAGATGCGGTTTGACAGCCAGTTGTCGCGCATGAACTGCCATACGTTTTCGACGGGGTTCAATTCGGGGCATCTGGGCGGGAGCGGCAGCAGCGTGATGTTGTCGGGAACGACCAGTTCCGCCGAGCCATGCCAGCCTGCCTGATCGAGTAGCAGAACGGCATGTGCGCCCGGCGCGACATGGAAGGAGATTTCCTCAAGATGCATGTTCATCGCCTCGCTGTTGCAGCGGGGCATGACGATACCGGCGCCCTTGCCCTCGGCGGGACAGATGGCACCGAATATCCAGGCCGATGCTCTGCGCTGATCTTTGGGTGCCGATGGCCTCGTTCCGCGTCTGGCCCAGCGTCGGGTCAGTTTGGTTTGTTGACCAATCCGGGCTTCGTCCTGCCACCACAACTCTATGCGCGTGCCCTTGCGGAGGCGCTTTTTGATTTCTGCCAGGCGGGAGGCGAAACTTTTTTAAAATCGGCAATATCATCAATGCGCTGTCCATTGTGACGTGGGCGAGCCGAGAGCTTGCGATAGCCCATTGCACGCAGTTCGCGCCCCAACGTGAAGCGCGTCACCGATAGCCCGAATTCGTCCCATATCCATTGCCCGAGATCGACAAGCCGCCAGCGTACCACGCCATGTGCAGCGGGGATCGGCCCAGCTTCGACAATCTCGGCCAGGCGGGCGCGCTGCTCATCGTTCAGGATTGATGCCTTGCCCGGCGCCTTGCGGGTGGCCAGTCCCTCGGGACCGGCTTCGTTGAAGCGCAAAACCCAGTCCCGCACGATCTGCAGCGTCACACCGGCAATTTTGGCTGCCTCGCTCCTGCTGCAGCCGTCCAGGATTACCGCCAATGCCATCAAACGCCGAACCTGATCCGCGTCGTCGCAACGACGGGAAATCCGACGCAATTCTGCCGATGTATAGTCTGATCGAACCCCAACCGCCGCTGCCATCGCGAGCCTCCTCTTGCTCGCTGCCATGAATCAGAAAATCAGCTCTTTGGGAATCCCCAGCGTGAGTCAGCCTCACCGCTTGTTGGGGTGGACGGCCTCCGTACGGCATCGCAATGTGCCAGAGTGAGGTTGTTGGAAACCCAAACGAGGAGACCGTCCGTGGAGCAAATTATCCGAATTGGCATGGATACGTCAAAGCATGTTTTTCAATTGCATGGTGTGAACGCCGCCGAGCAGCCTGTGTTGCGCAAGAAGCTGCGCCGCTCGGAAATGATAGCGTTTTTTGAGAAGCTTCCCGCAACAATGGTCGCGATCGAAGCCTGTGGCAGTTCGCATCACTGGGCACGGTTGCTGGGGGCTCTGGGCCATGAAGTAAAGTTGATCGCACCGCAATTGTCGAAGCCGTACGTAAAGCGCGGCAAGAATGACGCAGCAGACGCCGAGGCGCTTTGCGAGGCGATGAGTCGCCCGACGATGCGTTTCGTTCCGGTGAAGAGTGCCGAGCAGCAGGCATCATTGATGCTGATGGGGATGCGCGACAGGCTGGTCCGAAACAGAACGCAACTCGCCAACGCGATCAGAGGCTATGCGGCCGAATTCGGGCTCACCGCTGCCAAGGGCATGTGCAAGGTCAAGCCTCTACTCGATCGTATCGCCATCGATCCTGCGATCCCTGCACTCGCGCGGGAACTCTTCGCGTCCCATGCCATGGAATATCGGCGCCTGGATGAACAGCTCCCCGAAATCGACGATAAGCTGATGAAGTGGCACCGGGCCAATGAATGCAGTCGTCGTCTGGCGCAAATTCCGGGCGTCGGGCCGATCGGGGCGGCCTTGCTGATGATGAAGACGCCAGCACCGGAGCTCTTCGCATCCGGTCGCCAGTTTGCGGCATGGATGGGTCTGACGCCCAAAGACCATTCGACGGCAGGAAAGAGCAGGCCAGGCATCATCACCCGGGCAGGCGACGAGACGCTGCGATGCACGCTCGTGGTCGGAGCTACATCGCTCCTGCAGCATGTGAGGGCGGGGCGGGGAAAGAACGGCACGCCCTGGCTGCTTGAATTGCTCAAACGCAAACCGCCGAAGCTGGTCGCGGTCGCATTGGCCAACAAGATTGCTCGCATTGCCTGGAAGATGATGATGACCGGTGAAGCTTATCACGCAAACACGTCACCGCCGCCCCAGGCATGCGCAGCTTGAGATCAGTCAGTCACGGCGAGCACATATTGACGCTGCCGTGCTGATCTGGTGCCTGAACTTGCAGGAATAGCAGATGGTGTGGATCTATCGATCCGAGACAAGTGACATTCCGTTAATACCAATGGCCCGTTGTGGTCGTCAGCTTGTTTGGAACACTTGTCGCGGAAACCATCTTGGCCAGCGCCCATGTGCGGACGCACCCAAAGGCCGGACATATGGACGCAAGCGATTAGATCAAATCACTGTGACCGCCTTGCAGGGAGGAGGCCGTCCACATATGGTATTACCTTCGCCAGCGCCACGGCCATACTTTCGTCAGCGCTAGGCTCAGGACCTATTAAAAGCCTTGCATAACCGACGATAGATTGATTCATTGGCGGCGCAAGGAGGCGTTGCCATGAGCGATTTGATTTGGTTGTCAGACGCGCAAATGCAGGAGATTGCGCCATATTTCCCGTTATCGCACGGGGTGCCCAGGGTGGATGATCGG
>CAIZGQ010000031.1 GCA_903932565.1 uncultured Hyphomicrobiales bacterium | reverse complement strand
GCCAATCGTGATCTGTTGGCCGCTTGCATGAATGTCGATCCTGCCGATCTCTCCACCGCATTTCGCGAACGCAGCCAGAAGCCCATTGCCTGCGAGACGGTCAAGGACGCACCTTGGAACGAAATCGTTCTGGAGGGCGATGACGTTGATCTGACGAAGTTGCCGATTCCATACCAGTTCTCGGTTGATGCGGCGCCCTACATCACGGCGGGGCAGATCACGGCGCGCGACCCGATCACCGGCGTCGACACCACAGGCTTCCATCGGCTGATGTTGAAGGGCAAAAACCGGCTTGGTGTGTCGTTGCATTCACGCCGCCGCATGTATGAGTTTCATCGGCGTGCGGAGGAGCGGGGACACGCGCTGCCCGTTGCCATCACCATTGGCATTCATCCGCTGCATTACATGGGGTCGATGAGCTATGCCTATGCGCCCAATGTGCGAAAGTTCGAAATCATCGGCGGGTTGTTTCAGGAGCCCTATCGATTGTCGCCCTGCGGCGTGGCAGATCTTGAAGTTCCAGCGGGTGCCGAGATCATTATCGAAGGCGAAATTCTGGCGGGCGTGCACGAGCCGGAAGGCCCCTTTGGTGAGTTCACGGGCTACGCATCGTTCCGCAGCACGCAAAATGTCTTTGTGGCAAAGCGTATTCGGATGCGGCGCGATGCCATGTACCATTCCGTTGTTTCGGGCATGGCCAAGGATCATATCCTGATTTTCCTGCATCGCGCGCGAAGGTGAAATCCTCAATGCGCTCAAGCGCAATTTGCCGAACGTGAGAGCCGTCCATGTGCCCCATTCGACATGCGGTGCGTTCATGGCAATCGTATCCATGAAAAAAACCGCTGCGGGTGAACCGCAGATGGCGATGATGACCACCATGGGGACGGAGCTTTATACCAAATACGTCATCGTGGTGGATGAAGACGTTGATATCTTCGACATGAACGACGTGATGTGGGCCATTGCGACGCGCGTGCAGGCGGAAAAAGATATTCTTCTGATCCCCGGCGTGAAAAGTGCGATCCTAGATCCGACATCTGACCCCAAGACGTTTACCGTGACCAAAATGGGCATCGATGCGACGCGGCCTTCCGGTGTCGATTTTGCCGAGCGCCTTGTTGTGTCTGATGAGAACCGGGCACGGGCTCGCGAGATGTTGGCAGCCGCGGGCATCACGCTGTGATGGGTTTGGTGGAAGGCTTGTATAACGCCACCAAAAAGAGTTCGGGGCAGGGTGCGTCATGAGCAACGAGGATTTCCGTGGCATGCTGGCGCGCATGGAAACGGCGGGCCATTTGCGGCACGTGACCAAGCCCATCAAGCCGCAGCATATTGCAGCACTCTGCGCCAAGGCACCGGCCTCCATTCAATGCGATCATGTTGACGGATATGACATGCCCGTTGTGGGCGGCCTGTATTGGAGCCGCGCCCGCACGGCCTGCGCTCTCAACTGGCCGGAGGGCGAACTTGGGTCTCGTTTTGCCCAAGCCGTGGCGCGCCCGCGAGCGCCGGAGATTGTCGAAAAAGCCGCCTGCCAGGAGCATATTGTTCTGGGCGACGACGTTGATCTCACCGCATTGCCGATCCCTTTCATGCACGAGAAGGACGGTGGGCCTTACATTTCCGCAGGCGTCGTCTTTGCCCAGGAACCCGGGCTTGGACCCAATGCGGGCTGCTATCGCCTTATGTTTCGCACCAAGCGCGAGATGGCGATTGATCTGTTTACGGCCTCAGATTTGCGACGCATCTACACAAAATGTTTCGACAGAGGTCAGTCGCTGCCGATCGCGGTCGCCATCGGTATCCACGTCTTTGAGCATATGGCCGCCGCCTACAAAGCCCCGGCTGGTGTGAACGAAATGGAAATCGCCGGGGCACTTCGTGGCGAGCCGGTCAAGCTCGTTCGTGCGCGCACATTGGACGCGCTGGTCCCTGCTGATGCTGAAATCATTCTCGAAGGCGAACTTTTGCCAAATGGCTGGACAGCGGACGAAGGCCCCTTCGGCGAATTTGCCGGCATGCAGGGCGATCTGAAATACAATCCGATTTTCCGGGTGAATGCGATCACCCATCGGCGCAATCCCATCTTCTTTTCGCTTCAGATGCCGTGGGAGAACGATTGGCTGAATGGTCCGGCGACCGAGGCCATCTGCCTGCGCATTCTCGCCATGGCTGGCATTCAGGTGACAAAGGTTCGCGCAACGGAAGGGGGCTGCTGTGGTTGGTCCATTGTCGTGGCGATCAAGAAGCGAGCCGGGGAAGGCAAGAATGTCATTGCTGCGCTGCTATCTTTGCCAGTTATCAAGCAGGTGATCGTCACCGATGATGACATCGATATCTACAATTCCAGCGAGGTAGAATGGGCGGTGACATTCCGCTGTCAGGCGGACAAGGACATCATCATCCTCTCCGGCATGAAGGCAAAGCATGTTGACCCAAGCGTGCGGCCCTGGGATTTGAAGCCCGGCGAATTGCCGCTGACGTCGAAGTTCGGAATTGACGCCACAATCCCCGAAGGTATCCCGGCTTTTCGATATGAGCGCATTGCGCCGGCGTTTGCCGATCAGGTGCGAGTCGAGGATTACCTATGATGGAGTCGGCAAAGGTTCAGGCGTCGTTGGTCGATCGCATTCTTGTGCTGCTTCAGCAACCGATCTTCTTTCGGGATGTTCTGGCAGCTTTGGGGGACTCATCCTATCGGCAGACATTGCTCGCGTGGAGTGATGTGCGCACGCATCATGCGCTTTTGCGCGATGAGCAGGGGCGCTATGTGCTGGAACGCAAAGCCTGATCAGGCGAGCACGGGAAGTTCGACGATCAGGTTCTGCCGCAAGGCCTCAGTTGTTGCAAGCCCGGCCTGCAGGACAAAATCGTTCAAGCCATGTAGCGCGTCATCGGTAATGTCGGGCGCATAAAACGCCACATCACGTGCGACGATTTCGGCAATGTGTCCAGCTTCTCGCGGGGGAAACAATTTCTGCCCAACCTCGGCCGCGAGATTTGGATTTGCCTGCAGGGCCCGTTGCGCAGCGAGTACCGCGCGCGTCCCGGCGGTGACAAGATCTCGATCACGCGTTAGCAAGCGCTCGCTCGTGGCGAGAGTGGAGAACGTGTAGTGACGCGCGCTCGCCGGCCCAAGTCCGCGTCGCACATCCAGCACAAGTTTGCCAACGCCGGATCGAAGCGCGTTGTCAGCGCCCATGGCATTGGCCCAGAAGCCGTCGATCTTGCCCTCCTGCAAGGCGCGCGCTGCGGCGACACCGAAGGAAACGCCGGGCTCACGGGTGCCGGGCACACCAATGATGTTGGTCTGCCGGTCCGGATCAATGCCGCTGTCTTTGAGCAGCCGTTTGAACGTGAGATCAACCAAAGG
>CAIZGQ010000030.1 GCA_903932565.1 uncultured Hyphomicrobiales bacterium | reverse complement strand
GTGCGCCACAACCAGGCGGGCGCGGTGCATCTTCTGGCCCGCAAGGTGGATTGCGCGGTCGTGAATGCGGGCGATGGCGCGCATGAGCATCCAACACAGGCGCTGCTCGATGCGCTGACAATCCGTCGTCGCAAGGGCAAGCTTGAAGGGCTGATCGTTGCCATCTGCGGGGATGTCACCCATTCGCGCGTGGCGCGCTCCAACATTCTTCTGTTGTCGGCGATGGGCGCGCTGGTGCGGGTCGTTGGCCCCTCCACCTTGCTGCCCTCGGGCATTGATCGCATGGGTGTCGAGGTTCATCGCGATATGCGAACGGGCCTCGCAGGCGCCGACATTGTCATGATGCTGCGCCTGCAGCGCGAGCGCATGGATGGTGCCTTCATCCCATCCGCGCGGGAATATTATCGCTATTTCGGGCTCAATCAGGAGCGCCTCGCCTGGGCCAAGCCTGATGCGCTGGTGATGCATCCCGGCCCCATGAATCGCGGGGTCGAGATTGATTCTGCCGTGGCGGATGGCCCGCAATCCTTGATCAATGAACAGGTTGAAATGGGTGTCGCCGTGCGCATGGCGGTGCTCGAAGCCTTGGGCCAACATCTGCCAAATGGCTAAGCGTGGCGCTGACATAGGATGAAAAGGCTGTGACGTCTTGACCACGCATTCCTCGCAACTTCCCCCCATCGCGCTGGTCAATGCGCGTCTGGTTGATCCCGCCTCCGGCCGGGACGAGCGCGGCGGCGTGCTGGTGCGTGATGGCAAGATTGTGGCCGCTGGCATTGATGTGACGGCGAGCGCGCTGCCCACCGGCACAACGCTTATGGATTGTGCGGGCGATGTGGTGTCGCCGGGCCTGATTGATCTGCGGGTGTTTGTTGGTGAGCCGGGGGCCGAGCATCGCGAAACCATTGCCAGCGCCACCGCGGCCGCAGCCGCTGGCGGTATCACGACGATTGTTGCGACACCCAATTCGACGCCCGTGGTGGACGATCCCGCCGTGGTCGATTTTCTGCTACGCCGCGCCCGTGACCATGGCATCGTTCGTGTGCTCCCCACAGCGGCGATCACAAAAGGCCTTCTGGGCAAAGAGATTTCGGAAATGGGCCTGCTGCAGGAAGCGGGTGCCATTGCCTTCTCGGACGCAAATCATTCCATTCGCAATTCGCAGGTGATGAAACGGGCGCTCACCTATGCCCGTGATTTTGATGCGTTGATCATGCACTTTGCGCAGGATGCGGATCTGGCCGGATCCGGCGTGATGAACGAGGGCGAAGCTGCGTCGCGTCGCGGGCTCTCGGGGCTTTCGCGCGAAGCGGAAGTGGTGGCGCTGGATCGCGACCTGCGTCTCGTGGCGGCCACCCGCTCGCGCTACCACGCGCCTTTGGTGTCGAACGCGTTGTCCCTCGAGGCGCTGGACCGCGCCAAGGAAGCTGGGCTTCCCGTCACGTGTGGTACGTCCATCAATCATCTGACGCTGAATGAAAACGACGTTGGCGATTACAGGACGTTCTTAAAACTGCGCCCACCATTGCGCGGTGAGGACGAGCGCATGATGATGGTGGCGGCCCTTGCCTCCGGCCTCATCGACGTGATCGTCTCGGATCATGATCCGCAGGACGTTGAGGGCAAACGATTGCCGTTTGCTGAGGCCGAGTTTGG
>CAIZGQ010000029.1 GCA_903932565.1 uncultured Hyphomicrobiales bacterium | reverse complement strand
TCGGCCGTCATGGCGCGGTGCAGCTGCGCGCTGCCACTGAAAATGAATTTCTCCACGTCAACGCCGGCGGCTTTACAGGTTCCCGACTGGATCGCGACATCGAGTGGCACAAATGAATAGGCTGGCTGTGAGATGCCAACGCGGAGCGCTGAGGCAGCAAAGCCCGGGGTCGCAAGAGTCATTGCCAGAAGCGAGACCACGCCGATGGAGACTGACGCCAATCGCTGTGCCGCTCGAGCGTTGACACCTGCGGTTTTGAATTGTTGGGCCTTCATGGGTTCCTCCAGAATTTATTGTTGTAGTGACGTCAGGGCACGTTGATAAAACTGCCCTCCGTAATATTTTCCGATCGGTGGGTGGTCTTGCAGGCCCCGAAAGTTCGCCCGTAAGGACAAGACTTTTTCCATCCCCGGGATATCCAGTGCTGCATCCGGTCGGAAGCCAAGGACGGGGTCGCAGATCTGTTCCAAACAGAGTGCTGCAACATCGTGTGTCAGTGACATGCGCTCGGACAAGAGGGCCGTGGCAGCTTTCCGATTGGCCGGCGTCAGCACCCACCGAACCCCTTCGATATACGCACTCAAATAATCGATGAGGATCGTCTCGCTGCTGGCGCCCCACTTGCGATTGATGAAGCCGCCCATGGATTGGTAAGGCCCGATAATCTGAAAAGGGTCATCGAGAAAATGTAGGCCCGCCTGTTTTGCAAACAGATTGAACGGCAGGTTTAACATCGAGAAATCGATTTTGCCGCTCTTCAAGGCGTCCAACCGATAGGATGTCGCGCCAACTGGAAGAATTTCATAGTCGCCGCTGTTCAGGCCGTTGCGGCGGAGCATTTCAAACGCGACGAGCGCAAACGCCGTGTCCGGCGCATCAACACCCAGAACCTTGCCGCGCAAATCTTCGTAAGTTCGCAGATGTGGCGCGCTGACAAGCTTGTTGAACGCCATGTCGAGGCCAATCACAATCTCAATATCTTCGCCAGCCACATCAACCATCGCAACAGCGTTATCAATCGCGGCATGCGCGATTTGATAAGTGCTTTTGGCCAAGCCTTCACGCTGCTCCAATGAGCTGTGCGTGAGTGTCAGATCAATCTGCAACTTGCGGCGCGTGTAAAAGTTTTGCTGCTCGGCCGCGAAATGCGGCAGATTTTGAACGCCCGGAAACACGATCACATTGAGGGACCGTTTGGATGCATCGTTTGGCATTGTGAGCTTTCGCCGATCGGATTGATGTGAGCGCGTAAGTGGTCCGGTGCTGAACGTTCAGGCGTAACCGACTGGGCGGGCCAGCGATTGTGCACGCGGACAGGACGTCGTTTTGCTTTTGTCGCGTCCCCTGACCGGCAGATGCGGCCACATGGCGTTCTCCCAAGCTCTCATTTTTCTAGATGCGAGTATTGGGAGCGGGCCGCCCGGTGTCAATCAACGAGGCGCCGCCAGGTTGCCGGTGTTCTCAGGGCAACGGGCCAGATTGCGCCCGCTGCCGCGCCACGAGATAATTTCCGCGATCAACCTGCTGGGAATAAAGCAAGCTCGCAATGACGAGGCTGACGCCAATCAATTGCAGCGTCCCCGGCCATACGGCTTTGAACGCGGCGTCCAAAATGAAGGCCGTGACAGGCGTGAGTAAAATGAACGGCGCAACGCGGGTGGCACCGCCAGCCTGGATGGCCCGGAACCACAAGACAAAGGTGAGGGACGTGATCATCAGCGCCATGATGACAAAGCCAATGACGTTGATGGCTGTCAGATGATCGGGCACGTCCCCGATGACCGCAGTGACAATCGAGAGCTCGACACCTGCCACAATCAACTGCCACGCTGTAAAACCAACAAGAGAGTTCGGCCGCCCCCATTTTTGCACAAGCGTGCCGCCCACCGCCAGGCAAAGCGCACTTGAGAGAGCAGCCAGCACGCCGATGACATCAATCGTTGCGCCGCCCTTCAGCACGACAAGACCCACGCCAATGGCCCCCAGCACCACCGCGAGAATTTTCTGCAAGCCGGGCCGCACACCCATCATCGGCCAGGCGAGCAGGACGTAAAACAGCGGGCCGAGCGCCTGGAATGTGGCGGCGACACCGCCGGGCAATCGCAAAACGGAAATAAAGAAGAGTGCGAAGAACAGGCCGCTGTTGAGCGTGCCCAGCAGAATG
>CAIZGQ010000028.1 GCA_903932565.1 uncultured Hyphomicrobiales bacterium | reverse complement strand
TCATCATAGGGTCGGCAGGTTCCTGCTCGACGCCGCGTTTGACGCACCAGCGCAGGGCATCACCGCAATTTTCGGTCCTTCGGGATGTGGCAAGACAAGCGTTCTGCGCTGCATTGCTGGTTTGCAACGTGCCGCCGGCGGCATCTGCGATGTTGCCGGAGACACCTGGCAGGACCAGACAAAATTCGTGCCGACGCACAAGCGATCCATTGGATATGTGTTTCAGGACACCAGTCTGTTTCCACATTTGTCCGTGCGCAAAAATCTGCAGTTTGGTGCGCCACCAACGTCAACTTCCTCGACGAGACGAAACTTTGATGATGTTGTTTCGCTTTTGGGTTTGACAAACCTTGTGGATCGCAGCCCCTCCAAATTATCCGGCGGTGAACAGCAAAGGGTCGCGATCGGTCGGGCCCTTTTGTCCGATCCGCGTTTGCTTTTGATGGATGAGCCGCTCTCAGCGTTGGACCAATCGGCAAAAGAAGACATTTTGCCGTTCCTAGAACGGCTGCACCAGCACCTGTCATTGCCGATCATCTATGTCAGTCACGACATGCGCGAAGTGGAGCGTCTTGCAAACCATCTCGTCCTGATGGCGCACGGCCGTGTTGTCGCCGTTGGCCCGCTCGGCGACCTTCAGACCGACATGACTTTGCCCCTCCCCCGCGAGCGTGATGCATCGGTCATCCTGGAGGCGCAGGTTGCAAGTTATGACCACACCTATGGGCTTGTTTGCATGCAAGTGGACGGTGCGCAGTTTTTTTCGCCGTCACCGTTCGCAGAAGTTGGGTCATCGCGACGGCTGCGCATCGCGGCCAGCGATGTGAGCCTTGCACCAGAGCAACCCAACGCCAGCACCATCCTGAATTCAGTTCCGGCCCAAATTGTCTCCGCCACGCCATTGGGCACGCAGCATATGATTGTCGTCGTCAGTCTTGGTGCGCACCAGACAGGTGCGCGCATTCTAGCGCGCGTAACACGCCAATCATGGGATCGTTTGTCGCTGCGTGAAGGGATGCCCATCTTCGCGCAAGTCAAAGGCGTGGCGCTTGCGCCGCCCGCACCCACACAGACGTCCGCTTTGCCCCAAGCCTAGTTCTGGCTGACGATGGGCGGCAGAACATCTGAGCCTTTAAAGCCCAAATCTTGACGACGTTGGTCGTCCCTGGGAAACCGCCGAACGACATAAATCCAGCTCAACAGCAGCACAAAGAGCTCGGAGGCTGCCGCACCAATGAGCGACCACGACGGCGATGCGATCTGCAGGATGATATAGACCAGCGACATGCCAACGACGGCACCGCCCAACGTGATCAAGGCGACAGCTTTCATCGCGTTGGCTGACTCCATCATGATGCGGGGCATGACATACAAGAGGAACGCGGAAAAGATGACCCAGCAGGTCAGACCGATCTGCGTGACCGAAACGCCCTCAAAAATAGAGCTTCGTATCAAAGGCAAAAGTGGTATCGCGATCAGCCCGTAGAGGAGACTGATGCCGCCCAGCAACATGGTCCAAGTGCGCGCCTGTGCCCAAAGCCTCGTGCGATGATCCCGGCTAATGTCACCTGCAACGACAGGCTGAATGATATTGACGAATGCGGCTGCCACAACTCGAAGCGGCACAAACATCACAAGGCCTGCTGCGATCGGGGCATAAGCTTCCGGACCGGCAAGTCCTGCCACGAGCACGGAGAGGCCCTGCCCCTGCAGGTTGGCGGTCGTCACGCTGACAGCCGACCACATCAACTGGTGCCGAATGCGCAGAAACCTTTGCCGAACACCAAAGCCAACGCTGAAACGAAGCCGACGCCGCGCAAAACAATAAGTGGCCAGGATGCCAATTGCATTGGCAAAGACAAGTACGTTGAGAGACAGAAACAACTTGTCTCCGTCATTTCCCGACAAAAACAACACAGCCGACAGAACGCCTGTGATGGTGAACAGCGCGTCTGAGTAAAGAACCTGACGTTGATAGCCAAGGGCAAATGACGCCGTTCTCATGTAACTGCGCAGGGACCACAGAAAGACAAACAACCCGCCCCAGAAAGCATGTTTTCCAAGCCACGCTTGAAGCAGAATATAGGTGACAAGTGCGAGCCCCGTGGACAGCACAACTGCGACTGAGCCAAATGTCACATCATGAAGTTCGGCAGCGCGTCGCGAGCAGCTACGACCAATGAAGACACTGGCAGGCATCCCTGCCAACGCACGGACATAGGTCAAGCCTATTCCACCGATGATCATGACAATCGAAAAAATTCCATAGTCATGGGCTGTCATCGTATGAACGAGAAAAATATTCAATATAAAATGGAAGCCACTTTGCATGGCCTCGCCTGTCACCGCGCCAAACAAACGACGCCTGAGCCGGTGCAGAATATTCAGCATTGCACGGCTTTGGAATGTGTCGTTTCCTCGATGCCATGCTCCGCAGATTGAAACTGACC
>CAIZGQ010000027.1 GCA_903932565.1 uncultured Hyphomicrobiales bacterium | reverse complement strand
GACGGCGAAATGGTCGGCGACGTCTCGGGCGCGGCCTGGGCCTTGCGCGGGCGGCCACGCGCGGGCTTTGGCCCGTCTGCCGCGTCTTCAAACCCCGGCGGCCGTTTGCCCTCGCCAAATTGCGCGCCAATGTGCAGCACATTGTCACGCGGCAGGCCCTTCACACGCGCGCCGTCAGCCTCAAAGTCCAACGGGGCATGTTTTGCCACGGCGGATCGCGATGCGCGTAATGCCTGCATAGTACATTCCTTCCGGCATCAGGGACTTTGGACAACGAGCGGGCCGCCCAAAACGAACTTTCATCGGGCTGGTGAGCCCAAGCTCTCATAGCTCGATACAAAACAAGAACAAGGAACAGAATAGGAACAAACGCAGGTCTGTCAACCATTCGTTAATTGTGGATAAGGCTGTGGATAATTGCCTTGGACGCAGGCTCGCCTGTATAGGCACAGCATGGTCTCAATCGTCTTGCTCGCCGCCGATCCCGCCCGCCCCAGCCCCTCACCGGAGGCTGTTGTGCGCACGCTGACTGCGCTGATTCCCGGTGCCATCGAGGGCGTCGTGAAGGACGTCGTGCTGGCCGGCCCACCCGAAAATTCGGACCTTCGCCGCATCGCCGATCACGCCGGCTGCGAGTTGGTTGAGGGGGAGCCGACACATTTGTTGCAATCAGCTCTGGCGGCGACGCGCGATGCGATTGTGCTCGTGTTGCTGGCTGGAGACATTCCTGGCGAGGGCTTTGTCGATGAGCTGAGCGATCTGTTGCTTGAGGGTCCACCGTCCGCCCTTATGCGGCGGCGAGCGGAAGGCCTGTGGCAGACAATCCTGCCCAGAACTGCGCCGATCTCAGGGATTCTCGCGCCCAAAGCGCAGTTGTCGGCGGGCCAGCCGATGCACTTCTCGCAACTTGTCGGGCGGGCGAGCGGGAGCCGTTTGCTTGAAACCAGGACGCGTTCGGTCCGCTAAAAATTGCGCCGCGAATTTGTGAGAGAAACCTCAGGCCTTTGGCGCGCTTGCAGGCTGTCCTGATGCGGCACCCCGTTTCAGATGCTCATCGAGCCTCGGCATGATTTCCACGAAATTGCAGGGTTTGAATCGATAATCGAGCTGGTGGGCGAGAATACCGTCCCATGCATCGCGGCACGCACCGGGCGACCCTGGAAGCGCAAAAACAAAGGTGCCCTTGATCAGCCCGGCCGTCGCGCGGGACTGGATTGTCGAGGTGCCAATCTTGTCGAACGACAGCCTGTGGAAAACAATCGAGAAGCCGTCCATGCGCTTGTCGAACAGAGGTTCCAGCGCTTCGGGCGTCACATCGCGCCCCGTGAAACCGGTCCCACCGGTGGTGATCACAACATCCACGTCGGCTGACGCTGCCCAGGCTTCGACACAGGCGCGAATGGCGCCAATGTCATCTTTAGCGATCTGCCGCGCGGCCAGATGATGCCCGGCCTCAGTCAAACGCGCCACCAGCGTGTCGCCGGAGCGATCATCCGCCAGCGTGCGCGTGTCGGACACGGTCAAAACTGCGATCTTCAACGGCACGAACGTGCGCGCGGAATCGAGCGCCATGGGCAACCTCCGAGGGCATCTGCGGGGCGAGGCCCCTATTTGAACGTGTTACAGCTATCGATCTGGCCGGATTGCAAACCCGCCTGCAGCCATTGCACGCGCTGTGCGGCCGACCCGTGGGTGAAGCTATCGGGTACGGTATAGCCCTGTGCTGCCTTCTGAAGCCGGTCATCGCCGATGGCCTGCGCCGTGTTGATCGCCTTCTCCACATCACCAGCCTCCAGAATTTGCCATTTCTGGTTGGCGTTGGCGGCCCACACACCGGCCAGGCAATCGGCCATCAGCTCCACGCGCACAGACAAGGCGTTCGCCTGCTGCTTGCTGGTGGCCTGCTGCTGAGCGCGCTGCACCTTGGGCAGGATGCCCAGCTGGTTTTCAATGTGGTGGCCCATTTCATGGGAGATCACATAGGCGTAGGCAAAGTCGCCGCCGCCGCCAAAGCGCTTCTGCATGTCCTGGAAAAACGACGTGTCGAGATAGATCTTTTGATCCACCGGGCAATAGAACGGCCCCATCGCAGATTGCGCCGTGCCACAGCCAGAGCGCGTGGCACCGCTGAACAGAACGAGCTTGGGCGGCACGAATTGGATGTTTTTCTGCTTGGGCAGAATATCGGACCAGACGTCCTCATTCTCCGCCAGGACGGCGGACACAAAGCGCGAGGTCTGGTCCGTTGCGCCAGCACCCTGGCGCGGTGTCGCTGCCTGCTGGGCCGGACGCGCTGGCTGCTCATAACCGCCGCTCCGGCTGCCATTGATCATCTCAGCGCCGCCAATCAGGATGCGCGGATCAATGCCAAACGCGTAGCCGATGATGCCCAGAATAATGATGGTGCCAATTCCCAGCCCGCCACCGCCCGTGGGCAGGCTGAAGCCACCACCGCCGCCGCCGGAATCATCACCGCCACGGCGATCTTCGACATTGTCGGACTGTCGGAAGTCATCCCACTTCATGGCAGCGTCTCTCCATCCCGGCCAAAGCGACGCCGGTTCATTCAACTGGTGCCTCTTCTATCAAAGCGGGATGCATTGCGGGAGGGGGCATGATGACGGTGTTGATGATATGATGCTCCCATGAAAACGCCCGCACCCAGGCCCTTCGCGCTGCCCGGCCCCGCAAAGAAACGGGCCTGGTCAAAGCCGCTTGCCGATTTTGTGACCGGGCTGATGGACCCGCTTGTGGCCAAACAGGGCTTTGGCGAGTCGGATCTGATCCTGCACTGGGACGATATTGCAGGTGCGCGGCTCGCCGCCGTGACCGAGCCGCTGCGCCTTATCTGGCCGCCACGTGGCCCCAAGCGCTCGCCCGACGCGCCGGTTGAACCTGCGACCCTCGCTATCCGCGTGGCGACTGGTTTTGGCCTCGATTTGCAGCACATGAGCCCCATCCTCATTGAGCGGGTGAATGCACATCTGGGGTGGCGCTGCATTGGCAAGCTTAAGATCGAGCAGGGCCGGATCGAGCGACGTCAGCCCGGTCCAAAGACCCCTGCCCCGCCAAACCCACAGGCGATTGCCCGGGCCGCCGAGATCACCGATGGCGTGAATGAGGAACCGCTGCGCGAGGCTCTGGCCCGCCTGGGTGCGCGCATCTATGATCGTCAGCGTTGATGTCAAACCCGGCTGGACGACGCGTCGTGATCCGTGCATCACAAATCTGTGTGAGGGTCCATGCGGGACTTGCTCCAGCACGCGCGCGCCTGCAGCTTGCCACGATCGATGTTTATCGAGCGCACGCCGTTTACAGACTTCGCCACTTGTGACTTTGAGGAACCGTTGATGCCTGCGATTTTAAAGACACGTCGTCAGTTTGCCGAATTGGCCGCGACATCCGCTTTGGGTGCACTTGCGGTGGCCGCGATGCCGGGCACGCGTGCCGCCGCTGCGGCGGACACAGTACCCGTCACCGAGCTGATGATTCCGCAGGCACTGCCCGACGCATGGGTTGGCAAGGAGACGGCAGCCGTCACGATCGTGGAATACGCGTCCATGACGTGCCCGCATTGCGCGGCATTCCATGCCGAAACATACCCCGCGTTGAAAGCCAAATATCTCGACACGGGCAAAGCGCGCTTTTCGCTGCGCGAGTTCCCGCTCGATCCGCTGGCGACAGCGGGCTTCATGCTGGGGCGCTGTGCGGGGCCCGACAAGCGAAACGCGATGCTGGAACTTTTGTTCGCGCAGCAGAAAATCTGGGCCTATGCGGACAAGCCGTTTGCCGGGCTGCAGAACCTCGTCAAGCAGACCGGCATGTCGCAGGACCAGTTTGAAACATGCCTGAAGGACAAGGGTCTTTACGACCAGGTCAATGAGGTGCGCGACACAGCAAGCAAGAAGTATGGCATCAGCGCGACGCCGACGTTCTTCATCAACGGGCAGAAAGTGTCGGGCGAAATCAGCATCGACGATCTCTCAAAGATCATCGATCCGCTTGTGAAGAGCTGAAGGAGGCGGGCGAGACATCGGCCTCACCCGGTCGGCATCCGCCGACCACCCTCACCCTCAGGAGAGGGTGAGCGCCCACCTGAAAAACCTTC
>CAIZGQ010000026.1 GCA_903932565.1 uncultured Hyphomicrobiales bacterium | reverse complement strand
TCCAGCAAGCGCTTGCAAAAGGCCAGCGAATCCGAGGTGAAGTGCGAGATGTCGATGTAAATATAGAACGCGCCATCCACGGGCAGGAATTCCCCGAGTCCGAGTTTGGGCAGTTCCTCAAGCAGAATGCCGCGATTGCGCGCATAGCCAGCGCGCACGAGCTCCATCTCTTCCATGCCATCGAAAGCTGCCTCAGCCGCGATCTGGCCGAGTGTCGGGGCGGAGATCGCAAGACTTTGGTGCAGGCGCTCCACCGGACGCACCAGCGCTTCGGGCAGCACAAGCCAGCCAACGCGCCAGCCCGTCATGCAGAAGTATTTCGAGAACGAATTGACCACGATGACATTGGGCGAATAGCTCAAAGCGGTCGCCGCGGGAGCCTCGTAGGTCAGCCCGTGATAGATCTCGTCCGAAATGAACGTAATGCCGAGCCGGTCGCAGGTTTCTGCCACGTCCTTCAGAACGTCCGGCGTCATCATCGTGCCGGTGGGATTGGCGGGGCTCATCAACAACACGCCCTGCAGCGGCTTTTTGGCGTGGGCCTCGGCAATCATGCTCGCTGTCACGGCATGGCGCATCTCTGCGTGGGTCTCAAGCAGGACAGTCTCAAGCCCCAGCGCGTCGAAGATGTTTTGATAGGCCGGATAACCGGGCGACGAAATGGCGATCCGGGCACCCGGATCGAACAGGGCCAAAAATGCCAGCACGAAGCCGCTGGAGGAGCCGGTTGTCACCGCGATTCGTGAGGCTGGCACGTCAATGCCATAGGTCGCCTTGTAATGCGCCGCGATGCGGGCGCGCAGCGACGGCTTGCCGAGCGATTGCGTATAGCCGAGCTGTCCATGGGCCAGGGCAGCCATCGCCGCTTCGCGCGCCGTGCGCGGTGCCGGGGCGGCGGGTTCTCCCAGCTCCATGTGGATAATGTGCCCGCCAGCCTGCTCAATCGCATGGGAAGCGGCCAGCACATCAAGGGCAAGAAAAGGGGCAACACGGCTGCGCAGGGACGGCGTGCATGGGCCGCAATCCTGCAAAGAAGAGAGCCGAGGTTGGACAGTCGTCAGCATTATGATCCTTCCGGCCCATGCTGGCTCTGGTCACCCGCCTGCATTGCCTCAATGTCGTCGATTTCCATGGGTCTATCGCAAGTCTGCGAATTCGCCACAATGGCTTATGGCAGGTCCTGTGCCAGACTCGCCATAACATCGTCCATGCAGGATAGAGCAAACATGTCTGCCGGCTTGATATCTGGATGTTCGAAATTGCGCGCCGGGCGCATGCAACGTGCCGTGATGCTGGCCGCATCGATCAGTATGGCGATGGCGCAGAGTGCCTCCTTTGCCCAGGCCGACGACAAAGGCAAAGGCCCCGCCATCATTCGAGATGCCGAAGTCGAAGCCCTGCTCGCAGACTATACGAGGCCCATCCTCAAAGCGGCCGGCGTCAACGCTGGCGCGGTCAAGGTGTTCATCATCAACGACCGCTCCTTCAATGCGTTCGTTGCGGATGGCCGCAAGATCTTTATCAACACCGGTGCGTTGATGGAGGCCAAGACGCCCAATGAACTGATCGGCGTTCTGGCCCATGAAACGGGTCATATGGCAGGTGGACATCTCGTGCGTCTGCATCAGGAGCTGGCGCGAGCGCAAGTGTTGGCGGTGGCCGGCATGTTGCTCGGCGGGGCCGCGGCGGTGACCAGCATGCGCAATGGCGGACGCGGCGCTGTTGGCTCGGATTCGACCGGCGTCATGGGCGCCGTTCTGGGACCCGGTGAACTCGTGCGTCGTTCGTTGTTGTCTTACGTGCGCAGTGAAGAGCAGTCTGCCGACCGTGCCGCTGTCAAATATCTCGACGCCACAAACCAGTCCTCAAAGGGATTGCTGACAACGCTGCAGCGATTTGAAAACGATCAGCTGTTCATGTCCGCGCAGATCGACCCTTATCTGCAAAGCCATCCCCTGCCGCGTGAGCGCATTGCAAGTCTCGAAACGGCTGCCAAGGCGAGCCCGTCGTTTGAGGTCAAGGATAGCGCGGCCCTGCAGGCTCGCCACGATCTGATGCGTGCCAAGCTTTTTGGCTTTGTGGGAACGGCGGGCGAGGTGGCGCGTCGCTATCCGCTGGCCGACCAGTCGGTGGCGGCAAAATATGCCCGCGCGGTCACGGCTTTTCGGTTTGGCCGCATTGATGATGCGGTTGCGCAGATCGATGCGCTGATCGCCCTGCAGCCCAACAATCCCTATTTCTACGAACTCAAAGGTCAGACGTTGCTGGAGGGCAATCGCGCGGCAGCAGCCATTGCGCCACTGCGAAAGG
>CAIZGQ010000025.1 GCA_903932565.1 uncultured Hyphomicrobiales bacterium | reverse complement strand
GCAGCCCGTCGCGCAGGGCGATCTTCGGCTCCCAATTCAGGTGCTGCTTGGCGCGCGAAATATCGGGCTTACGCTGGCGAGGGTCATCGGAGGGGAGCGGCATGAAGATCAGCTTTGATTTTGCGCCTGTCAGCGCGATCACCATTTCCGCCAGTTCGCGGATGGTGAACTCCGTTGGATTTCCAATGTTGATCGGCCCCACAACATCCGCAGGAGTCGCCATCATCCGCATCTGTGCATCGATCAGATCATCCACATAGCAAAACGAGCGTGTTTGCGCGCCATCCCCGTACAGGGTGATATCGCGGCCGATCAAAGCCTGCACCACAAAGTTCGACACCACGCGCCCATCATTGGGATGCATGCGCGGGCCATAGGTGTTGAAGATGCGCACGACTTTCGCTTGCACCTTGTGCTGCCGGACATAGTCAAACACCAGCGTTTCAGCGCAACGCTTGCCCTCGTCATAACAGGAGCGAAACCCGATCGGATTTACATTGCCCCAGTATTCCTCGGGCTGCGGGTGCACGGACGGGTCGCCGTAAACTTCCGACGTGGACGCCTGCAGGAACTTCGCTTTCACGCGCTTGGCAAGGCCGAGCATGTTGATCGCGCCGATCACGCTCGTCTTGGTCGTCTGCACCGGATCGAACTGGTAGTGCACAGGCGAGGCCGGACATGCGAGATTGTAAATCTCGTCCACTTCCACATAGAGCGGAAACGTCACATCGTGGCGCATCAGCTCAAACGCGCGATGATCCATGAGATGGGTAATGTTGCGCCGCGTGCCGGTGAAAAAATTATCAACGCAGAGCACGTCGTGGCCGGCATCCAGCAGGCGTTCGCACAGATGCGAGCCAAGAAAGCCCGCGCCACCGGTCACAAGAATGCGTTTCGCCATGTGAATGCCCTGTTGTTTCGCCAAACGGGTATGATCGCTCGGCTACAGCACCAAGACTAGAAAGGAAGACTCAGCAAAGGTCCAGACCAGTCGGATGCTGCATTTCGTTGCGTGACCCTACACTGACCAAGCTGACCCGGACCTTTTGGCGAGACATCACGACTTAAGGCGCGCGAAACGCCCTGCTGGCGGTCACGCCGCGGAGCGCGCACTGGTGGCCATCTCACTGTTGCCGCTCAGGAAGGCCTCAACTTCATCCGCTGGCATGGGTTTGGCCAGCAGGTAACCTTGAAACTGAGTACAACCTTCCGCCCGCAGGATCGACAATTGTTCTTCTGTCTCGACGCCCTCGGCCGTTGTCGACATGACGTGGCCGCGACCAAGGCCGATCACCGCGCGAATGATCGACATGGATGCCGGATCATCTTTCAGATTGCGAATGAAGCTCTGGTCAATCTTGATCTTGTCGAACGGAAACTTGCGGAGATAACTCAGGCTTGAATAGCCGGTGCCAAAATCATCCATTGAAATGCGGACACCAAGCTCACGCAATTGGTTGAGCGTGGACATGGTGAAATCAGATTGCTCCAGAACCACCTGCTCCGTGATTTCAAGTTCAAGCCGACCGGCAAAAAGACCCGACGCGTTCAACGCACCTGTCACATCATACAACAAGCGCTGGCTGGCGAACTGCTTGGGGGACAGATTGACAGCGATTGTCAGATGCTTTGGCCATGACATGGCTTGGGTGCACGCCTGGCGCAGAACCCACGCGCCAATGTCTGAAATCAGGCCGATTTCTTCCGCCAAGGGAATGAAATCGAGTGGAGCAACGCGCCCGCGCACGGGATGGTTCCAGCGCAACAGCGCTTCAAACCCGGTGATGCAATCCGAGCCCAAATCCATGATCGGCTGATAATGAAGTTCGAATTCGTCAAGCTCCAGGGCCTTGCGTAAATCCTGCTCGAAGCCATGGCGCTGCTGCATGTGCGCGTCCATCTGGGCTTCAAAAAAGCGATATGTGCCACGGCCTTCGGACTTTGCGCGGTACAGGGCAAGATCAGCAGCCTTCAGCAACGCGTAAGCATTGGCGCCATCCTGTGGGCCGATGGCAATGCCGATACTGGTGCCAATGGTTGCCGTATGGCCATCCAAATCATAAACTTCGCTAATGTGATCGATCAGCCGTTGCGCCAAAGTCGTGAGATGTTCCGGCGTCACCTGCCCCGAACAAATCACCGCGAATTCATCGCCGCCCAGGCGCGCAACAAGATCAGTGTTGCGCAGGCACGCACGCAGCCGCAACGACACTTGCGTTAGAAGTTCATCGCCCGCCGCATGGCCGAGCGTATCGTTGACAGCCTTGAAGCGATCAAGATCAAGGCACATGATGGCAAGCGTCTCGCCATGCTGCGCGGCCCTGAAGGCGCGCTGCATTTCGTCGTGAAACAAAACACGATTGGGCAAATCGGTCAGTGCATCATGATGCGCCATATGCGCGATGCGGCGCTCAACACGACGACGCTCTGTGATATCTTCGTGCGTCTCAATCCAGCCGCCGCCAGGCATGCGATCAGATGAGACCGAGATCAGGCGACCTTCGCGGGTTTCCACGACGCGCGGGGAAAGATCATTCAGATCGCGCGGCGGTTTGGCCGGCGCGTCGAAATCCTCGTCGGCGCCCTCTTCGATGAGACCGTTTGCAAGACAGAACCCCTCAATGGTGCGCACCGAGACCCCGGGCCGCACTTTAATGCGGTGCAACTCGTAGAGCTCGATGAAGCGCGCATTGGCCAGCAGCAAATGCCCTTGCGCATCATAAAATACCAACCCCTGCGACAGGTTTGTCAGCAAAACATCAAAGCGCTGGTTGAGCTTGATGAGATCACTGGAGCGCAGTCGTAACCGCGAAAGTGCCCGCGCCAGCGAGCCAATTTCGTCCTTGCGCGCACCATAGCTGATTTCAAGCTCGGCCGCGTTGCGTCCGTGGTGATCCCCGTCTCCCGCCGCGGCCTGCATCTCGGCAACGTCATCAATCGCTGCTGTCAGACGCGATACGGGACGCACGAACTTACGCTCGACCAAAAGCGCTGAGCCGATGACGACAATGATTGCGCCTCCCATGGCCGACAAGGCAAGGACAAGGTGCAAAATCGCGTCAGCGCGGTTCTGGTGGGTCTGACGGATAGCCTCCAATATTGGTGCGTCACGGGCGGCCAGGACGCTGGAGAGCATGCCCAGAGTCCACGGCCGCCACGTCGCAAAATCCATATCTGGACGCGCGCCAGTGCGCGCTGCGGTCACCAGTTTCTGAAAAATTGGCTCCCCGGTCTCAAAAAATCTTGTCCGCACGAGTGCAACACTATCGGCAATCGCGCCCGAACTTTGGACCTCGCCTGCAATGCGTTCCATGCGTTGCCAATGGGCAAGAAGCGCACCAGAATATTGTGCAACTTTTTCGACTTCGCTACTATCAAGCGACCGCGTTTCCAAAATATAGCGGCTCAGAAACACATTTCGCTCACCTGCCAGCTCGCGAATATCATTCGAAAGCCGCGATATTTCCAGAATAAGTCCAAGGCTCGGGCTGCGTTCGGCAATGGTGCGATTAACACGCGCCAACATCGTGTTGAGCATCAGAAACGCTTCGTGAAATCGCTGTAACAGGATTTTTGCACGTTCCGGGCTCATGCCCTCCGAAGTCTGCAACTGCCGATCGGATTCGGCGCGAGCCGCTTTCACCAGTTTCTGCGCCGCGAGAACTGGCGCGCGGAACTGCTCCGCCAAATTAGACGGAACCTTGTCAATTTGCTTCAGCGTTTCGCTAAACACCTCATTGGTGGAAGCCACGCTCGCTGCAAGAAAGTGCAATTTATCATCGGTGATCTTGCTCCGGTAGGCAATTGCTTGATTGTAGGCGCCACGTTCGAGCGCCAGCACCTCAACAAACTTGATGGCAGGTTGCAGGACGCGCACAGCGGCTTCGGCCTCGGCAACTTCTGTCAATTTGTTCCATTGACCAACCGATATAAAAACAGCACCAGCGAACGCCACCAGACTCAGACTGGCCATATAGGCACGCGATAGAGAACTCATACGCATACAAACAGACCTTTGATAAGGCGCTTTGAAAGGCTGCAGCGATCGATACCGCCATTGCGAAAATATGATTTCGCAGCACATGACGTTGGGGGATGGACATCCGGACAAACCGGGACAGACGGGCGGCATCATGCCTTCGGGCATCTTGTGACAAGGCCCAATCGTCTTATTGCTCAAGTTTTAGATAAAACTCTCTTCAATTCAATTAACGCCGATCATTGGCCTGTCATCATGAAATGACACATCCTTAAG
>CAIZGQ010000024.1 GCA_903932565.1 uncultured Hyphomicrobiales bacterium | reverse complement strand
GGGAGCAGATCACGGCCGGGATTGTGCCGCAGGCGCAGGACGGCGTGGGTCGGATAAGTCCATGGCTGATGCCAGTCTATGCAGCCACCGGTGACCTTTCCGCGCTCCTGATTTGGTGCGTGATTGCGACCCTCGCTTTCGTCGCCATGGCAATTGTGGTCGGGCCGATGTTCTGCGATAGCGCCATTACAGCTGCTGGTTCGCCAAGTGACGGACGTAGGCATCAAGACTTGAATTCGAGAAGCAAGCGGCCTTTCCGTCACGGCCTCGGCGCGATCGTGCGGCACAAAGAGCTGAGACTTGTTTTACGCGATCCCTGGTTGCTGTCTCAGCTCGCTTTGCAGATCACATACACGTTGCCTGTGGCGCTCATTGTCTGGCGTAATCAGAATGGAGAGGGGTCTTTAGCGCTGTCTGTCTCCCCTGCCATTATCGTAATCGCCTCCCAGATTTCCGCGTCCCTTGCCTGGCTGGCCATATCGGGAGAACAAGCGCCCGAGCTCTTGGCCTGCGCCCCGGTGAAGAAAAGCGCGATCGAAAGACGCAAGCTCGAAAGCCTTATCTTACCGATTGCGCTCGCACTTCTTATTCCTGTTGCAGCGCTCGCAATGAATTCATTTGAGACAGCCGCACTTACCTTTGTCTTCGGGATCGCGGCAGCGACCTCCACGGCATTGCTCAATCTGTGGAACCCGGCATCAGGACAGCGCGCGCAATTGATGCGGCGACACGCGCAGTCAAAAATCGTTGCCCTTTTTGAACATGGCATGTCGATTTGCTGGGCCATCGCCTTGGTTTTGACTGCAATCGGCAGTCTCCTGGCACTCATTCCGATTGCGTTGGTGGGTGGTATGCTTTGGCTCAATTGGCGCAAGGCAAACAAACCCAAAGCTCTTGAGATAGTTCACGTTATGGCGTGATGTCAGAGTCGGACTCACGTGACAACTTCTCGTCATCAGCGATTTCAGACACAAGCTCGATCAAACGTTTGCGAACCTTGGGATTGTAGATTCGCGCAAACGCTCGGGTGAGGGCCAAACCTTCAGCCGTTGACAGAAAATCGACCACATAAGCTGAATCATCGACCAGCTGCTGCTGTCCGCGTGTGATTGAAAAGCTCGTACCCTCAAAGAAAAACGAGGGTGGCACATCGAGGATTTTTGAAATTTGCTGCAGGCGGCTGGCGCCAATGCGGTTCGTGCCCTTCTCGTATTTTTGCACCTGCTGAAATGTAATTCCCAGTGCGTTCCCAAGCTTCTCCTGACTGATGCCAAGCAACATACGACGCATACGAACGCGGCTGCCAACTTGTTTATCCACAAGGTTGGCTGACTTGGTTACTGATTTACCATCAGGCAACAAAGACACGGCCTCCGTCTTCTTCATTTTAAAATTCGCTCTCCGATATTTTCGGCGGCGTCTTTGTCCGGGCAGTTTTGGTCGAACCTAGACTGTAGACATCAGGCGCGACGGCGAAAACCAACTGCGAGAAGCATAGAGCAGAGCAACATAATCATAAATGGAATTTGCCGGTATTCAGCAAACAATGTTTCCGGGATTGCTTGAGGCAGAGGACCATCAAGCACATCAGACACGCCAAGCGGCAAACTTCCCATGATTCGTCCATAGGGATCGATGATCGCTGAGATACCGGTGTTCGCAACCCGAACCAATGGCAGTCCTTCTTCAATCGATCTCAGTCGGGTTTGCGAAAAATGTTGGTAGGGTCCGATTGTTTGCCCGAACCACCCGTCGTTGGTCAGATTCAGCATCACGGACGGCCTTTGGCCTCCAGCCACCTGCGGCATGACTTCGCCTGAAAAAATCGCTTCGTAACAAATCAGAGGCGCGACCGTCGGCAAGCCCGGGATCGACATCGAACGCCGTTGGCCACCCGGCTCAAACCCGCCCGGGATATGCACAAATTGTTGTAATCCGGTTTTCCGGAGGAGGCTGTCAAAAGGAATGTATTCACCGAACGGTACCAGGTGAACTTTGTCATAGCTGTCAACGACGACGCCGCTGCTGTTGACCACCTGGACGGCATTAAAATAATGGACGCCGACATGTCCCGGCTCTGGTTCGGAGGCCCGGGCCGCACCTGTGATCAGGACGGCACCCGGGTGCAACGCTGCACCGATCCGCTCCAACGAATTACGATCCCGCGACAAGATAAATGGAAATGCAGATTCCGGCCATATCAGATGGGTCGCATCTGCAATGCCGGACGTCGTCGGGCTCGTCGCCCGGTCAGATAAGGCCAGATAATTGGTGACAATGGCGTCCCGATTGTCACTTCGAAATGAATCGTCCTGCGGCGCATTTGGCTGAACAAGCCGCAACCGCACATCCTGAACATTTGGAACAGCTGGGCCTGACAGCCGCCACGCCCCAAAGGCGCCAAGAAGAGCAAGCAGTGCCAAAGAGATAATGAGGGGGGACAAACTTTTGTTGCCGCGACCAGCGTGTGTGGAGAAAGCCGCCGCGGGCATGGCGAAGATAAGAGCTGCAAGCAGCGTGAGGCCGTGCAATCCGATGACAGAGGCAAGCTGAGCCAGTACAACATTGGTCCCAAGCGACATGCCGATATCGTTCCACGGAAATCCGGTCAGCACGTTTCCGCGCAGATATTCCGTTGCTGATAATGCGACAGCAAAAACAAAAATTCGGGATACGCCATATGGCCAAACGCATGCCGCGAGCATGAAGCCTAGCGACGTAAAAACGGCAAGCACCGCAGGCAGTCCGAAGATCGCAAGAGGAAGCGCCCAAGCGAACTTGTCAGCCTCTGCCAGGACTGCGGCCCCAAGCCACCACAGTCCAGCAACAAAGAACCCAAATCCGAGCCACCAACCAGCTTCAGCCGCGTGAGAAAGCGATTTGTAAAAATCTTTTTTTGATGACAGGCTCTTGTTTTGAATAGACCCATCGATCAACCAGATCGATGTCATCAACGGCACGAACATTGCCGGAAAAAATCCAAATGGTGCCATCGCAAGAACGCCGACAGCACCCGAGGCAAATGCGATTGCTCGACGCTTCCATCCCCAAGATAAAATAATGGCATAAGCCAATTTGGACATGCGGTTATTTTCAACTTGCGGTTTGTGCAATCACACTCAACGTGATCACAGCAGGATCTGCCAGCAAAGTCACTTGGCTATATGTGACTGGCCAGAATTATCCGTTAAATTTGTATCGGTCTCTTTGACATCAGGGTCTCGTTTCGGCATTCGACCAATTCGAACCCGTTTCACGCGGCGCGGATCCGCGTCGAGAACTTCCAACTCAAACTCTTCATTGATCTGGAGGATTTCACCGCGCAGTGGAACGCGCCCGGCTATGGCCGTGGCGAGGCCACCGAGGGTGTGAACCTCTTCACTTTCGATTCGCGTCGTCAGATCAGCACCAATCATGGCGCTCATTTCTTCAAGATCGGAGCGAGCGTCAGCGATGTAGCCACCATTCGGAAGGGCTTCAATATGAGGCCGCTCATCCGTGTCGTGCTCATCCTCAATATCACCCACGACCATCTCGACAATGTCTTCCAATGACACCAGGCCATCGGTTCCGCCGTACTCATCAATGACGAGCGCCATGTGCGTTCGCGTGCTCTGCATGCGAACAAGAAGGTCGAGGACCGGCATGGAGGGGGGCGCAAATAAAACCGGCCGCACGATTTTCGTGTCCGCCAATGCAACGGACAGATTTATGCCAGCATAGCCCGCGATGCGCGCCATATCGGTGGAGTTCGATCCGATTTTGGTTCGCCGACCGCCGGCAAGTTCAGCAGACGCAGCGATGTAATTGACGAAATCGCGAATATGAACCATGCCGCGCGGATCATCCAGCGTATCCGCGTGCACTGGCAATCTTGAATGACCAGCGGTTCGAAAAACCTTCAGCACCTCATCAAGCGGCGTGTCCATCGAAATTGCAATAATGTCAGCCCTTGGCACCATCACGTGCTCGACCCGAAGATCATGCAGGCTGAGGACATTTTTGAGAATGACCTTTTCCTGCAGGCTGAATTCAGCGGACGGTGTCGTGTCATCGAGAGCATCTTCGATGTCATCGCGGATCGAGGGTGCGCCCAATCCAAACAACAAACGAAGGCGTTCAAACAACCCTGGCCGGTCTGCGCGCGTATCGTGAGGCGCCGTCGATCTATCGTTAGAGCTCATGGCCTCGACCCAATTGGGATGCCGGTTCGGCGTATGGGTCTGCGATGCCCAGTTTGGCCAAGATTTTCACTTCGCTCGCTTCCATCGCCACGGCTTCATCTTCAACTTCATGATCGTGACCAAGGAGGTGAAGAAACCCATGAACGACAAGGTGCGTAACATGGTCCGAGAGCGACTTGCCTTGATCGTCAGCCTCCGCAGAAATCGTCTCGAAGGCAAGAATGATATCTCCGAGCAAAGCCGCGCTCGCAAGATCACCAGGTTTCGCCGCTGGAAACGAGAGCACATTGGTCGGCTTGTCTTGTTTCCGCCATGCCTTGTTCAAAGCTCGCACGGACACATCATTCGTAAACAAAACGCTGACTTCCGCACCCTCTCTCAGCTTGGTCTGGAGAATTTCGCCGGCGGTTAGAATCGCGCGCGTCGTCATCGACTCCAGGTCGTCGGCCTTGTCCCAAGCGTCAGACTCAATGGCGATTTCAACGTTCAAGGTCATCTCGTCGACTGACCATTCGCCTGACGAGTTGCTTCTTCATAGGCCGTCACAATCCGACGGACGAGGTCGTGTCGCACGACATCTGCGTCTTTGAAGCGAACATGCCCAATGCCCTCAAGGTTCGAAAGCAGGCTGATCGCCTCGGCGAGGCCGGACTTCTGGCCCGGTGGCAAATCTGTCTGTGTCGGATCGCCGGTGATGATCATGCGGGATCCTTCACCCAGGCGCGTGAGGAACATCTTCATCTGCATCGTGGTCGCGTTCTGCGCTTCATCAAGGAGGACACACGCGTTTGCCAGTGTGCGCCCACGCATAAAGGCAAGTGGTGCAACTTCAATCATGCCCGTCTGCATTCCACGTTCGACCATGCGGCCATCCATGAAATCATGGAGTGCGTCGTAGATCGGACGCAGGTAGGGGTCAACTTTGTCTTTCATATCGCCGGGGAGGAAGCCAAGTCGCTCGCCAGCCTCGACAGCTGGACGTGACAGGATCAAGCGCTCAACGGCACCAGACTCAAGGAGTGAGACGGCATATCCCACAGCAAGCCAGGTCTTGCCGGTTCCAGCCGGGCCTTCCGCAAAAACCAACTCATGGTTCTTCAAAAGTCTGAGATAAAGGTCCTGCGCTGCATTTCGAGCGCGGACAGCGCCCCGCTTGCGGGTCGCAACCTGCTCAAATCCAACGCGGGCTCCGGTCTCTGATTCTTTGGGGAACAAAGACCCTTGAAGGGCGACTTCCGCAATCGCCCCATCAACGTCGCCCAGTGAAACAGGCTGGCCAAGCTTGACCCGACTATACAAAGCCTCCAGGACGCGACGCGC
>CAIZGQ010000023.1 GCA_903932565.1 uncultured Hyphomicrobiales bacterium | reverse complement strand
GAAGCGTTCGGACTGGTCTTGCGTGCAGAACCCAAAGACACGCTCGACGCCAGCGCGATTGTACCAGGAGCGATCAAAGATCGCGATCTCGCCATGGCTCGGCAGATGCTCGACGTAGCGCTGGAAATACCATTGTCCGGCTTCAACATCGGTGGGCTTGGGCAACGCCACAATGCGTGCTGCACGTGGATTGAGATGCGCGGTCAGCCGCGCAATGGTGCCGCCCTTGCCAGCCCCATCGCGGCCTTCAAACAGGATAACAACGCGCTCGCCCGTCTCACGCACCCAATCGAGCAGTTTGACAAGCTCGATCTGCAGGATCTTCAAATCGGTCTTGTATTGCGTCTTGCCCATGAGGTGCGGGTAGGGATATCCGCCCGAGCCAAGCGCAACTTTTTCGATGGCTAGCGGCAAGTCTTCCGCATCCACACGAAACGCCGCAACCGCAGCTGCAATCTTTTTGCGATGCAGATGCTTGGCAGGAAGTGGGTCGTGCGCAAAGGCCAATGGGTCGACTGCCGCTTCCAACAGAGCTGTCCCATCATGGACCGGGTGGGCGCCGCCTTTATGTTTCGAAGCTTTGTGTTTGGCGGATTTGTGTTTGGACATGTGACGTCTCCATGACTCTACGCTAACGAAGTGACGACAAATTACCAGCAAGCCATCAAATCAAGCAGAACAACAGTCGAGAACAGGGCATAGGCTACGCTTGGTGCTTGATCGCTGTCAGCTTTTGCCGCCATAAAAATCAATAAGGAGCTTTTTCATGGTGGACACTTCGCACCCTGCACCCTGGCACCCGGCACGCGATGTGGAACTGGCGCGCGCCCTCATCGCAGCGTTGCCCGACCCGGTGATCATTGTGACCGGTGACCGCGTGTCGGATGCCAACGAGCCAGCGCGCGCGCTGTTTCCCAAAATGCGCATGGGCGATTTGCTCGCGTTTGTGTTGCGCTCGCCTGATGTGCTGGATGCCACGGAAGACGTGCGAGAGACGGGCATCGCGCGCACGGTCAGCTGGCGCGAACGTGTGCCAGTCGAGCGTATCTTTGAAGTTTGCGCCGCGCCGTTTGAAATCGCTGGGCGTCCGCGCAGCGTTGTGCTGACCTTGCGCGACCTCACAGAAGCACATCGCGTGGAGCGCATGCGCGTCGACTTTGTCGCCAACGCCAGTCACGAGTTGCGCACGCCGCTGGCCTCTCTGTTGGGCTTCATTGAAACATTGCAGGGCGCGGCGAAAGATGACGCCACAGCGCGCGAACGCTTTTTGGCGATCATGCGCGATCAGGGCCGCCGCATGGCGCGCCTTGTCGAAGATCTATTGTCACTGTCCCGCATCGAGCAGAACCAGCATGTGCAACCCGAAGGCCCGGTCGACCTCACAGCGGTCGTCGGCCATGTGGTGGATACGCTGCATCCCATGGCGCGGGAGAATGGTGTGGATATCAGTTTCACCAATGCCGACAGCGTCATTGTTCTGGGCGACCGCGACGAACTTGTGCGCGTGGCAGAAAATCTGATTGAAAACGCCATCAAATACGGTGTGCGCGAACCTGGACCGAGCGAGCCGGTCAACATCACGCTGGCGATCGATCGTAAATTTGCGGTGCTGCGCGTGCGCGATCACGGCACGGGCATTGCGCCTGAACATCTGCCGCGTCTGACCGAGCGTTTTTATCGGATTGATGCGGGCCAGAGTCGCGCCAAGGGCGGGACCGGTCTTGGCCTTGCCATCGTCAAGCACATTGTTGCCCGCCACCGCGGACGCCTTGATATTGAAAGCAGTAAAGGCGAAGGCTCGACCTTCAGTGTCGCAATTCCATTAGCGAACCAAAAGCAATTCTCTGATTTTGTTTGATTTTCGGTGTCATGATTACGTCACGCAAGCTTCGTAAAAGCCTCGTGACCGGCCCCTATAAGCGGGCTGGCAGCTGACCGGATGGGAATCCAGACACCCTTGCGGCAACTCCAAAACTCTCCCTGGATTCTCAGGGTCATTCAACGAAAGAGGCGTCTTCATGGACCTCAAGAAATTCATGCGCGTGGCAGCTGTTGCTGCTGCCGCTCTCTCGGCCACGCAATCCTACGCGGCTGACATCACAGGCGCTGGTGCGACCTTCCCGTTCCCGATCTACTCCAAGTGGGCTGAAGCCTATAAGGCGTCGTCCGGCAACGGCCTGAACTATCAGTCGATTGGTTCAGGCGGCGGCATCAAGCAGATCCAGGCCAAGACCGTTACATTCGGCGCGACCGACATTCCGCAGACAGCGGCTGACCTTGAAAAGTTTGGCCTCGTGCAGTTCCCGATGGTCATGGGCGGCATCGTTGCCGTTGTGAACCTCGAGGGCGTGAAGCCGGGCGAAATCGCCATCGACGGACCCACCCTTGCTGACATCTACCTCGGCAAGATCACCAAGTGGGACGACGCGGCCATCAAGAAGGCCAACCCAAGCCTGAAGCTGCCCTCCACGGACATTGTGGTTGTGCATCGTTCGGACGGATCGGGCACCACCTTCAACTTCACCAACTATCTTGCCAAAGTGTCCCCGGCTTGGGCTGACAAGGTTGGCGTGAACCAGTCACCGGAATGGCCGGCTGGCGTTGGCTCCAAGGGCAACGAAGGCATTGCCGGCAGCGTCGCCCAGACGAAGGGCTCGATTGGTTATGTCGAGTATGCCTATGCCAAGCAGAACAAGCTGACCTTTGCTGACATGATCAACAAGGACGGCAAGAAGGTGTCACCGGAAGTCTCCGCCTTCCAGGCTGCTGCGTCCAACGCAGACTGGGAAAAGGCTCCTGGTTTCTACCAGATCCTGACCGACCAGCCGGGCGCAAAGTCTTGGCCGCTGACCGCCGCCACCTTCATCCTGATGTACAAAGAACCCCAGGATAAGGCAGCGTCTGAAGAAGCACTCAAGTTCTTCGCTTGGGCCTTCAAGAACGGCAACAAGATGGCCGATGATCTCGATTACATCCCGCTCCCGGCCACGCTTGTGAAGCTGATCGAGGACAAGGCTTGGACGCAGATCAAGGTTAAGTAATAAAATGAGGGAGAGGCCAAAAGCCTCTCCCTTTTTTCGACGGGGAACAACTGGGAGCCGTCGTGTCTGATCCGACTTTACATGTGGCCGAGGAACAACCGGTGGCCGATATCACCTTGAACGATACATCAATTGCCCCCGCCCGGACTGTGTCGCGCGAACGCGCCCTGAAGTCCTTCCGCACGGGTGACTCATTTTTCCGATGGACCACGTTCAGCGCCGCGATGTTCGTGCTGCTGCTGCTGGGTGCGATCATTGCCTCGCTGATCATCGGCGCATGGCCAGCTCTCTCCACGTTCGGGTTCGGGTTCATCACGACCGAGCGTTGGAGCCCCGCCCGCGAAATCTTCGGCGCGTTGGCACCCATTTACTGAACGGTGATCACGGCCGTGATCGCCATGATCATCGCTGTTCCTGTCGGTCTCGGCATTGCGGTTTTCCTGACTGAGCTTTGCCCGATGTGGCTGCGCCGTCCCGTCGGCATCGCAATCGAACTTCTGGCCGGTGTTCCTTCGATCATTTACGGCATCTGGGGCTTTTTTGTTCTAGCCCCAGTGCTGAAGGAAACGCTCCAGCCTGCCCTGATCGCGACCTTCGCCAACGTGCCCGTGATGCGCGATATTTTTGCGGGTCCTCCTTATGGCATCGGCATCATGACCGCAGGTCTGATCCT
>CAIZGQ010000022.1 GCA_903932565.1 uncultured Hyphomicrobiales bacterium | reverse complement strand
TTCTTGCCGAGGCTCTGAAGAGTGACCGCCGCGAGAAGCCTCTCAACGCTTATGCTGCGCATGCGGCGGATGATGTCGAGATTACGACTGAACGCCTGCGCACGGCAATTCGAAACCGCGAGATCGTCCCCTATTTTCAGCCTAAGATCAGCATGGCGACGGGGCAGATCATTGGGTGCGAGGCGTTGGCCCGATGGGTCAGGCCTGGATTTCCCATGGTGCCTCCCGGCGCATTTCTGGATGCGGTCGAAGAATACGGGCTGATGGAAGAATTAACCATCTCGATGCTCGAACAATCCATAGAGGCAGGTCAGACGTTTCAGAATGGTGCTTGTCCGGTATCAGTTGCAGTGAATACTTCTGCATCGCTGTTAACCGAGCTCTCTCTGCCGGAGCGCATCGAGGCTCTGCTTGGCAAATATGATACGCCCGCGGATCGTCTGATCATCGAGGTCACAGAATCGGCGGCGATGTCGAATGTGCGGGCAGCGACCGACATTCTTGTACGCTTGCGCCTCAAGGGCATTCACTTGTCGATCGATGATTTCGGGACGGGTTATTCTTCCCTTTCGGCGCTGGCACAGATGCCATTTTCAGAATTGAAGATTGATCGCGCTTTTGTCATGAGCTGTGATCACGACAAGGATATGTTGAAGATCGTGAACGCATGCGTGGGTCTTGCCAAGCAATTGAATATGAAGACCGTGGCTGAGGGGATTTCGAGCGAGCCGCTCGCAGGCATTTTGAAGGCGTCGGGCTGTGAGTTGGGTCAGGGCTTTTTGTTTTCGCCAGCAATTGATCCGGTGGCGTTTCGAAAGCTGGTCGGTAGTCGGGAAAGGCCCGCTGCTTTTGGACAAATGTTCCCGGCGTGACGTCGAAGCCTGAAAAAAGTTAATTTCACTTAAGCAATTTTGATTCAAATTTACAAAATCAAATTCATCATAAAAAAGCATGCGACATCTGTTGTGTTTGAATACGACGCGTTCTGAATTACATTTGAAGACGATCAGACGTGTGATGCCGCGAAATCGGCGACTGCGTTTAAATTCATCTGGCAAAGGAACTGCGCGATGTCCGTACGGTCCATCATTATTTCTGAAATGCAGCGTGTGGCCGCTGAGCAGAAGCAGACGCTCGGTCGGTTGGAGGATAGCACGTCATTGCTTGAGCTGGGGCTCGACTCGCTTGGCTTTGCGATTTTGGTCGCCCGGCTTGAAGAAGTTTTGGGGGTAGATCCATTTACCATGTCTGACGACGTGGCCGTGCCGGTCACCTTGGGTGATCTCGCGGACCTCTATGAGCAGGCTTCTGAGCTGGCTGAGCAAAAAGTCTGACCGGCAGGGTTGCGAGACAATGAAGCGGTTATCCAGTCAGCTACGCACTGTTTTGCGCGACCCGCATGCGGCGGTGGACTTGTGCGCACTTGGCGGCGGCACTGCGCTGGCGGGGGCCGCGGCACGCCTTAAAAACAAATCCGTTCTACTCGTCACAAGCCGCCAGATGGTATGCGCTGTCGCATTGGTCGAGCTGGATGGCCTTGTGCAGCGCATGGTCGTCGCGCCGCCCGATGTGACAGACGAACAGCTGCGTTTTATTTTTCAGGAAGCGTCGCTCGACTTCATCGTCTCGGATGACGCGCAACGGTGCGAGCCCATCGCACCTGGTCTTGTTGTGAGCGTCGGTCTCCCCATTGCATCGACTCAAAACGCGATACCGCGTGACGTGGATACCGTTTGGGTGCTGATGACATCGGGAACGTCCGGTCCCCCGAAGCTTGTCGCACACAAACTCGCAGCTCTTACAGGGGCGATACCGCAGACGCTTGAGTCCGACCCGCAGATCCGTTGGGCGACGTTCTATGACATCCGGCGGTACGGCGGCTTGCAAATCTTTCTGCGCGCGATCATTGGCGGCACGGACCTTGTTTTGTCGTCGCCGCAAGAATCGATCGGCGATTTTCTGCGGCGGCTTGACGCGGAAAAGGTGACATCAATCTCCGGCACGCCCTCGCAATGGCGCCGTGCCTTGATGAGTGGTGAATGCGCCGTGTTCAAGCCTGATTATGTTCGCTTGTCTGGCGAAATCGCGGACCAAATGGTCCTCGATGCGTTGCGCGCGGCATTCCCCAGTGCACAGGTTGGTCACGCCTATGCCTCGACGGAGGCTGGCGTTGCTTTCGCGGTCAATGATGGGCTGGAAGGCATCCCAATGAAGTTTTTCACCGCACCAGCCGGTGCGGTCGAGATGAAGATTGAAGATGGCTCATTGCGCATTCGCTCAAACCGCCGCGCGTCCTGTTATGTTGTCCCGCCAAATCTTGCGCTTGTGGATCATGAGGGCTTCATCGATACGGGCGACCTTCTCGAGCAGCGTGGTGACAGGTTTGTGTTTGTTGGCCGTCGGGGCGGGATCATCAATGTTGGTGGTCTGAAAGTTAATCCTGAAGAGGTTGAGGCGGTGATCAACAGCCATGATGGTGTGTTGATGTCACTTGTCTATGCGCGGAAAAATCCCTTTACCGGCGCGCTTGTTGTCGCCGATGTGGTGCTTGCGGAGCCTGCGTTGGCCAGCAACCACGATGCTATCAGGCAGGACATTGTCGCGCTCTGCCAGGCCCGGTTGCCGCGTCAGAAGCAGCCAGCGTTCCTGAAATTCGTGTCGTCGCTGCCACTCACGCCTGCGGGAAAATTGAGCCGAGGCGCAGGGTCCCCTGCGCGGAGTGACGAGCATGCATAATGTCATCGTCACGGGTGCGAGCCGAGGGCTTGGTCTCGCAGTCTCGAAAAAGCTCGCGCTCAATGGCTATCGCGTGATTGGTGTGG
>CAIZGQ010000021.1 GCA_903932565.1 uncultured Hyphomicrobiales bacterium | reverse complement strand
TGCTGTGATTTCACTCGCCTGAAACACCGCTACAAAAAAGCCCGCCGATCATCTCGGCGGGCTAAGTTTTTTCTTAAAGATGTAAGCTGGAGGCTTACTTCTTCACGTGGGTCTCATCCCGAACCATCGGGATCGTCTTGAACTCGACGTTATAAAGCTGGCCGTTCTTCTTCTCGACCTTGCGCATATACTGGTTTGAGGTCAGCTCGCGGGTTTCAGGATCAACCTTGATGGGTCCACGCGGGCTTACCATCGAGACGGTCTTCATCGCCTCAATCAGCGTCGCGCCTGTTGCATCACCCTTGGTGGCCTCCAGGCCCTTGTACATGATGCCAAGGCCGTCATAAGCGGCGACGGCCATCATGTTGGGACGCATGCCGGGGTTTGCCTTGGTGAAGTCGGCCACGAACTTCTTGTTTTCCGGGGAGTCATGGTCGGCTGAATAATCGTGGCCGGTGATCATGCCCAGAAGATCATCGCTCATGCCGGGCATCAGATCGTCATCAGTCACGTCGCCGGTTGCAATCACCTTGATGCCAGCCTTGGTCAGCTCGCGGTCGGTCACCTGCTTCATCAGCGACGCGCCCTGGCCTGAGGGCACAAACAGGAACAGCGCGTCCGGCTTGTCATCCTTGGCCTTCTGCAGGAAGGCGGAGAAGTCCGGCGAGGCAAGCGGTGCCCGCAGTGACTCGATGATCTTGCCGCCGCGCTTCTCAAACTCCTGCTTGAAGAACTTTTCCGCATCAATGCCCGGTGCATAGTCGGATACGAGGGTCACAACGGACTTGATGTTGTTGTCATAGGCCCAATCGGCAATGGGATTGGTCATCTGCGGCATGGTGCGGCCAGCGCGGATGAAATAGGGCGAGGCGTCCACAATAGCCGATGTGGCTGCTGTGAAGATCACAGCCGGAACCTTGGCCTGTGTCACAACCGGCGCAACCGCAAAGGCGATGGGGGTGAGGCCAAAGCCACCGATGATGTTGACGTGATCGTTGACCACCAATTCCTGCGCGAGGCGCTTGGATTGATCGGCAACGCCGCCATCGTCCTTGATGATCAGCTCGATTTTCTTGCCGGCAATTGTCTCACCATGTTGGGCGATCCAGAGCTTGGCACCAGCAGCGCTTTGGCGACCGGTGGAGGCCTGCGGGCCGCTCATGGGCAGGATCAGGCCAATCTTGATGGAGTCTTCGGCAGCCGCCGGGGTGATCGTGAAGGCCCCGAGGGCCAGACTTGCCAGGCTCACACCTGTCAGCCCCAGAAAAAGGCGTCGAGCGAACGTCATAACTTCCTCCCAAACCATATATGTCCGAGCTTTGGCTCGCGACTGGCGCATCTTTGACTGATCTTGCCCAAGCTCGCAACGCGTCTTTTGGAAGGGGACGAGGCCGCTGAACGTGCGCGCGGCAGCTGCGTCTTAGCCGAATTGCTGATCAGCCAAATTGCGGATCAACCAATCGCGTCTCAAGCTTCAAACCATGCAGCAGGCCTAACGGTAGCGCTCCAGTCTCTTTCACGCCGAGCGTTTTTCAGATGTCACAGCCTGCCCTTGATTCCGCGCCGCGCACCTATGCTGCGAACGTTTCGTCGTTCGCAAGTCAGGATCACAGCGCTGCGGACCGCCCACTGGTTGGCATCAGCACCATCATCCGCATGTTCTACGCCAAGCAGGACGTGACCGCTGTCTGGGACGGGCTGGTGGCCCGCGCCAAGGCGGACCCGGGCGATGTGCCAGCGTTGATGGACTTGTCGCTGCTGCTGCAATCAACCGGCCCCAAGGGGCTCGAGATGCAGGCGGCCGCAGTGAAGATGCAGCCGGTGTTTCGCCGCGTGCATGGCACCGGCCGGGGGCTGCGGGTGGCGGCCTTCATGGTTGCTGGCGACATGACCGCCAACACCCCCATCGACTTCCTGCTCGAGGGGTCGGATATGGTGCTCTATCTCGTCTATCTCGATGCCAAGATGGAGAAGCTTCCTGACATTCCACCCGTCGATGTCGCCTATCTGGCAATCGGAGAATCGCCCGCCAATCGGGCGGTTCTTGCAAATGCCGAGCGGCTTCTGACAGGCTGGCACGTCAAAGGTCAGCGGGGTGCGCCGATCCTGAATTTCCAGCCCGCCCGCATTGCTGCCATGACGCGCGATCACTTGCACGATGTGCTGGTGAACGAGCCCTCCATTCTGTCGCCGAAACTGCTGCGGGTGACGCGGGTCATCTTGGAAGCGCTGACATTCGACACACAGGCGGGGCCTGCGGAATTTACCCTGCACGACACGCCATTCGCGTTTCCCATCATCATCCGGCCCATTGGCACGCATGCTGGTGATGGCATGGAAAAGATTGATGATGTGGAGGCCCTGCGCACCTATCTGGCCGCAAGCCGCGAGGCCTGTTTCTATGTCTCCGCATTCGTAAATTGTGCAGATTCTGAAGGTCTCTATCGCAAACAGCGCATCGCCTTCATTCAGGGCAAGCCTTACGCCAGCCATCTGGCAGTCTCGTCCCATTGGATGGTGCATTATCTCAGCGCCGAGATGGATCAGCACGCTGTGCGGCGCGCCGAAGAGGCCCGTTGGATGGCGACCTTCGACAGTGAATTCGCACCCCGGTACAAGCAGGCATTTGCCGCGCTCGTGAAGGCGTTCGATCTTGATTATTTCGTCATCGATTGCGCCGAATTGCCGGACGGACGCCTGCTGTTGTTTGAGGCGGACGTCATCATGATTGTCCATGACATGGATTCGGAAGAGGTGTTTCCCTACAAGAAGCCCATCATGCGCAAGCTGTTTCGCGCGTTTCAGGATGCTCTTACGCGGGCGGCAAATGCTGGGGCGGCTGCGGACCTCTCATTGGGGAGCCTTTCGCCTTGAACTTGGCCCAATTGTCGGGAAAGTAGGGTTCAGATTGATTGGGAGCTGGGTACGGTGAAGTTTCAGGTGATGGCAGGCCAGGGGTTCGGGTTTGGCGCATGTGCAGCCCTGCTGCTGGCGATCAGTGGCAGTGCCTGGGCCGGCGATCTTCCAGCGACCGTGCTGTCCCCACCTCTGGCGCCCTTGCCCACATTCGCGCAGACGCCAGCGCCCGTGCTCTCGCCCTGGACCGGGTTTCACTTTGGCACCGAAGTCTTTGCCGTTTCGCAAAAGGGCCGCAAGGGCATGGTCGGCGGCGGCATCAACTTTGGTTATGCCAGGGAATTCGACAACAAACTCGTCGTTGGCCTCGAAGTTGGCACCGGCTACGCCCCTGCAGTCTTTGCTGCCCCCAATGTGCGTGGCTTCAACTATGCCCGCACGGACGTGAAGGTTGGCTACGATATGGGGCGCGTCATGCCTTATGTGACGGCAGGCGCTGTGTTCGCCAAACCCGTTACATCCGGGCCCGCCTATATGAATGCGGGAGACGCTACCAACGACCTGTTCAACGGCACGAAGGACATCAAGTCGGCTGTGCGCGTCGGGACCGGCGTCGATTACGCTGTGACGAACAATTTTACGGTCGGCGTCAACGCCTCTGTCGTTACGG
>CAIZGQ010000020.1 GCA_903932565.1 uncultured Hyphomicrobiales bacterium | reverse complement strand
GGCGATGGCCAGAGTGTCGCAGCCTTGGCGCCACAGCGCGAGGATGATGCCATCGGTCTCAAAGCTGATGACGATGGGGACTTGCTGGTTGCGGCGCATCTGATCGCGGTTCATGCCGGCACCGCCTCACCTGCAGGTTCAAGGTCGCGCAGATATTCCTCGCCCAATTCAGTGATGCAGACTTGGCCATCCGGCCCGACGATGCAGAAGCCAACCAGCCACGCGGATAAAAACGGATCGAATGGAGACGACTCGAACAGGAAAGTGGCGACGGCTTTGGTCATGATTGCGCCCTCAATTCCTGCTTGATGACCTCGATCCCGCGCGGCTTGTACATTTCGCGGCGGATCAATCCCTTGCTTTCGAGCTTCTTGAGAATGCGGCTGACGTAGCTGCGGGCCTCATAGTTCAGATGGCCGGCGATCATGTCCTGGGTCGGCGCGCGGCCGTCGGTTTGGATTTTGCGGGCGATGTAGGAAAGCGCCTGCGATTCCCTGGGGGACAGTTTCATGCGGCCGCCCTCGCCCGGCTTTCGGCCTCGAACCTGGCGCGCTCCGATATCCATTCGATCACGGTGGTGAGCGGCGTGGCGTCAGTGGCCTTGGCATATGCCGCGACGATGGCCCGCACGTCGGCGTTCAGCACGTCGAGCACGATCTGGCCGCGCTGGCGGTTGCGCATCTTCTCGCGCTTCTTGTCGCTGAAGTAGTAAAGCACCGTGGCATGGTCGCGGCGCAGGATTTTGGCGATCCGGCCTATCGAGAATCCCTCTGCCAGCAACATGACGGCGGCTTCCCGGCGCGCGTCGACAATCCGCGGGATGCGACTGCGCCCGACCAACTCAGCCATGGAGATACCGTTATCTTCCAAAACCTCGCTGACGATCCTCTTTCTGACCGCAGCTTTGAGCGGCAATTGCCCCAAATCGGTCATCAGGCCGCCGCCTTCATTTTGTTAGGTTTGGTCGGGGCGAGATAGGAAGTTTTGCAGTGTGCGGCGCAGTAGGGTTTCCCCTCGATGGAATCATGTCCGCAAAAGCGGAATTCCGAAGCATCGTCCTGACCCGAGCATTCCCATTTGCAGGCGTCGTCGGTCAGCTCGAGCAGAGTCAGGTTGCGCGGCGGGGCGGCGGCGACCACCCGCGGCACGAACGGTACCGGCGCTGCCTGCGGCGCGACAACGCTGATCTTCAGCGGCCCCATGCGACGTCTGATCTTGGGCTTGTCGAGCTTCGGCGGGGCCATTGGTCGCGTCTTGAGATCAATGCTGAGCCGGTGCGCCTTGCCGATGACGGCATTGCGAGTCAGGTAAAAGCCGTGATCGCGGCCGAAGATCACAACGATCTGGTTGGCGCTGTAGGTGGGCCAAAGCTCTCTCAGTTTTTGGGTAAGTTCATCCGTCCACGGCGATAGGCTGCGGGTCATTGGGGCCTCGTTTGGTGATGAAACGGGAACGCGGAACGCTTTAGGTCTTTGGCAACCTCATTCTCTGGGCTTTTGCAGCCACGGCGCGACCCATTGATGGGCGACCCACCGTGCGGAGCGCATCAGCATGGACGCGAGCTTGTTCCGAGCCGTGAATAGCAAGGGCATCCGCTTGAGCGATGGAGGCTGATAGATATTGGTCGGCATCGATGGCATCTCCTAGGATTTGCGTGACGCGCTTCTGTACAGCCATCTGCATTTTGCGGATATCAGCGGCTTCCATCAGCGGCGCGCAAAGGCGCCACCACTCCGGGCGGTAGTCGGCCATAATCGCGGTGATGAATTCAAAGCCGCGTTCGGAGCGGATCAGTTTGCCGACCTCTTCGACGCTCAGTTGCCTTTGCCCCGCCAATTTGCGCTTGGCGGTGCGCTCGGAGACGCGCAACCAGTCGGCAAAAACCGCGCTAGGTTTGTCGTACATCTCCTTGAATTTCTTGATGATCGAAAAATTAGTTGACCCGGTTTGGGTAAATCGGGTGACCAATCCGGCACGGCGCGGATTTGCGCGCCTATCTCCTGTCGAACATGCTGCTGACATGGCGATTACTCCGTTACTGAAAACTACTGTGGGGGAAATTCTTGCTCAGCGTCGGATCGGCGTGCGCCGTAGAAAAACAGCCAGCTCAGGCACGGCCCGAGCGTGCAGCTCAGCAGAACCCACCAGCCGATGATGTGGAGGATCGTGGTCATGCGGACTGTTCCACTTGATGAACGTCCGACATCCCGGGAATGGAACAGAGTTGCAACTTTGCAACTGTCGGGCGATTTGTGTTCACTAGTAGACAATTTAATGTTGGAACCCGGACGGACGTGCTTTGCTGTTCCCATAACCAACAAAAAAAATGGGTGTGGGAATGAGCGAGAACTTTCTCGATTGCGTAGGTGTGCCGGAATTCTTCGTGACCCATATCGGGGCAATCGAGGACGCCGGGAGCGGAATGGTCCGGACGATAAGGTGCATCAAGCGAAGCGGAGTGCTGATCCCGATTGTGAGCTGCATCGTGCCCGCGCTGGCCATGCTGGAGGCGCAAGCGATCATCAAGGAGATCGCGCGGAAGGCGGCTTGCGGGGACTGCATCGCGCACTGAGGTCATGCGGTTCTCTCCGCAGACCCAGAGTGTTCGAGTTCACTCAAAACGGATTCGATGTCGAGAAAATCGTTTGGCGTCACAGCTCCGGCTGTCTCGCGAACGATTTCCTTCATGATCGCCTTGCCCGGAAGTGTTTCGGCGCAGTAGGCGCTAATCATCTGCGGCGTCACCCCGATATTGTGCGCGAACTCGTCGCG
>CAIZGQ010000019.1 GCA_903932565.1 uncultured Hyphomicrobiales bacterium | reverse complement strand
TCCGGATTTTCCGGACCTTTTTATTGCCACTTCAGCAATGAAACCGCTGTTCGTTGCCAAGGCTCCCCAATATGTCGGCTTTTGATTGGTTGAAAAGCGCTGCGGCTCGCGTCCGATTTCCAGCCTCACGCGCGTGAATTGAAGGATGTCACACCCCCCACCTTAAAGCTGTTCAAATTTACCGGACACACCGGACACACCGGACGGACAGACATTTGTCCGGTTTGGCCTGCGGATAATCGTGGCGGGATCTACCGGACGGACAGGACATGTGTCTTTAGACATGTCCGTCCTGTCCACCCCGTCCGGGTACCTCAAGGAAGCCAGATGAGGCGGTCTTTGTCTTGCTCTGCAGCCATGAGACGGTTGCTATTGATGGCGGAGGCCACGCCTCGTTTGAAAGATTTTCGAACGCGGTCCGCTAGCTTTTCGGGATCTTCGCCTTGTTCGGCTTGTTCCGCGAGGCGGGCGGAATACCGGACACGGATGGATCTCTCTGTTGTGGCCCGAACGGATGGACCCCGTGGGCCAAATGGTTTGAAGTCTTGACCATTCTCTTCGAGAGCGAGTGTGACCACGTCCATCAGCATTCTAAGCGGCGCCGGTATATCTCTGGGCTCGCGGCTTGAGATTTTGCCCTCGCCTTCCGCGATGGTCTCAACGACCAGTGTACTGACGTCTTCACCTTCGCTGTCTTGTCCGATGACGACACGGACCATGTGGGCGGTCCAAGAACGTTCCGAAGCTTCATCCTTCAATTTTTTCAACGTCAAGGTCGTCGACAATGATCCTTTGACGCGCTCGCAAAGGATTTGGGCATCGAGCGCCCCGCGAAGGCTGGAATGACCGCGGAGCCGTTGGTCGTCGCTCAGGCCAACGTGATGGACCACGAGGACCATTGCGCCGAAATGCCGGGCGAGTTCGTTTGCATTGCTGATGAACTGCGACATCCCTGCACCGTTCTCATCCCCCGACCCGAGCGTCTGAGCCAAGGTGTCGATGACGATAAGCCCCGGCGCGACGCCTGCCTCCGAGATTGAAGCGATCAGCGCCGCGAGATCACCCTCCTGCATGCCCAGGCTTGGGGCCCCTGCAATCAGGTAACAGGCAACCTCGGACGGAAAGTCCGGGTGCGCGATTTGAAACCCGACTTTGCGCTTGCGGATGCCGGTCGCGCCTTCTGCCGCGATGTAAACCACCGGGGACTGAGTGACGCTCTGACCTGCCCACATCATTCCCGCCGCGACGTGGCACGAGAGGTCATACGCGAGAAACGATTTTAGGCTCTCAGATTGGCCGTAGAGCGCGGCGACCCCGCGCCGGGGAAGAAGGCGCTTCACGAGCCATTCTTCTTTTGTGTCGAAGGAAATCTCCGAGAAGCGCTCGAGGATAAACCTCGGGCGCTCAGTTTGTTTGGGTTCGCCGAAAGACCAGCTTTCGAAATTAGCCGGCTCCTCAGGCCACTCGTGATCTTCGAGAAACGCCGGATAATTCATGCGGCGTCTCCAATTTTTTCGGCTGTTTTAACCGCTTCGTTTCGCGCCTCAAGCTCCTTAAGAGTTTCGACTGACACCCGCAGGCAAGCGGAGATACTTTTCAGGGACGCCCGAATTCCAGCATCATTGGCAAGCCAAGCGAAATCAGCTCCCACCCGGGAATAGACGGCGATCTGCTCCAACGTTTGAGCAATGAACTCGCGAAGTTCGGGACGACCGTCATGCGGGAAAGAGGGTGTTGTGTCGGTCACTGATCACCCCCTTCCTGAATGACGGTTGCGGAGACAGTCACACCGGCAATCGGCCCATAAACCTTCTGAACGCGAAGCTCCACAACCTGAGCATCGTCGCCGAAGACAATCTCGTTGCACGCATCGGAAACAAGCTTTGCGATGTTGTCGGCATCGGGCTTGCTCGTCCGCCAGCGAGCAACGTCAGCACGCTTTTTTGGCCAGGAAGACGGAACGCGGTAGACCGCCCGGATTGTCAGTTCGATCGGGCCCTCAAAAGGTGCCTGTCCGGCCATCGCGTTATGTGCGGCAAGCCGCACCAGAGCCATGTAGTCGCGCTGCTTCTTAGGAGTGAAACGGACCTTGCCATTTCCGCCGCTACGCGCAAAGGCAACAGGTTCGCTGGGGACGGTGAAGGCAACAAAGGTCATTTGCTGCCCTCCGTCTTGCTCAAAATGATTTTCAATTCAGCATTGTCTGCAAGGGCCTGCCGAAGATTTGACATCAGCTTCGAGACTTCTTCGTCCCGATACTTCAGTTTCGCGGCAAGTTCTTTATTGCGCACGCGCAACGTGGCGGCCTGTTTTCTCAGCACGCCAATGTAAGTTTTTTCGCCAGCCAAGCGAGCCACGTCTGCGGGATTGATCGGATTGTTCGCGCTCATTGCCGCGCCTCCCGAGATCCGAGGCCAGCAAGTTCTGCGATCACCGCGGCAAGATGCGCGGAGATGTGAAAGCGGCGCGTGAGTGCTTGCCGTGCGAGGTCAGAAGCGCTATTTTCCGAGTTGATCGACGCTGCCAAGCTGATCAAATTCCGGGCCCGGTCTGCACGCTTAGCAGCCGGGTCCATTTTTTTGAGGTGCATTACGCGGCCACCTCAATATCACGCTCAGACGTCGAACGGATCGGCTTGCTCAGCCGCCCCTGTGCCCACTCAAGAGCGTCACCCCAACGATAGAGCGGCTTGCGGCCGAACGAGCGGTAAAGGGGACCGCCTCCACGAGTGGCATAAGTGGCCAGCGTCGAAACGCTAACAGGAAAGCCAGAAACCGTCAGCGCCGTCGCAACGGCGTCACGGGTCAAAAGAGTGTCGAGGTTATCGGGGATCATGGTCGCCTCCGTGCACAAACGAAGCGTTTGAGACGACCCCTAATCTTCACGCCGTTCGGAAGGAGACTAGGTACAAAAATTTTGACCTAGGTCCGGCAATCTCAGATGTTCGAACTCCTTTGCGAGCATCCACATATCGTCAGGCCTTAAGAACGTAGCTTGAGCGTTTCTGTGCCGTATGCTTTGACCCAGTTCTCGAAATGTCTCGGCAGTGGCTAGAAAAGCAGCGAGTTGGGGCCTTTCAGTGGGGAGCAGACCATCCCAAGCCAGTATCTGCTCACCGCCGGGGAGTGCCCTTGACCGCGAAATATGTTCTACGGCTGCCCATAAATGCGCGACCGGCGCAAAACGATGCCAGTGCGTTTTAAGGTCTTGCGGTCGAGCGCGCTTTGCGCGCCCCGCTTTCGATTGAAGCTGATTGCTTAAGGCAGCAATACATTCTTTGAGGCCTATATTTGAGTTCCCGCCGATTTTCTGTCTGATAGCGTGCAGGAGGATGCTACCCGCAACTCCTCCACCGGTCATTCGAGGTGCACCTGGCGTTTTCACGCTGCCCTCAACAACAGCGGGTAATGCGTCATCGAGTTGCCGCGCAGGATTATTTACAGCAAGAAGAATATCCGAACATGACGCGTCAACTACCAAGTTAAGCCCATTCATATGGGCTTGTTGCGCTGCCCAACGGTAAGCCACACTCACTAAGAACTCTTCCCGCAACCTCTCGTTGTCGGGGAAGACCATGACCGCCATGACTTTTATGGCTGAGAATCGGGGGTTATTTGTAAGTTCGTCTTCCGACAGATCAATTACCGGCATTTGCAACCGCAGAATATCGAGCTGTGATCTCAGTCGCGATTGCATCTGCAGCTGCCAGCAGAACAGCATCAGCGGCATGGACATAACGAGAAGTGATGCCTTGGCCCTTATGACCGATGAGGGCAGCAATAGTCGGCTCAGAAAAGCCGAGGTCGCTCGCAAGCGAAGCATAAGAGTGTCGCAGAACATGGGGCGTAATATCGGCTGGAAGGCCCCCAATTACCGCCATCTTTTTCCAAAGGCTCGGAAATCCGGACATCACCCCATCCCCGCGTGTGGCCGGGAACACAAGGTCTGTAGCTTTTCGTCGTTTCGGCAAGATTGAACAAGCATGACTGGAAAGAGGTCGAATCGAGCGCCCCGTCTTTGTGTCCGGGAGGGTGGCTGTGCGCCGCTCAATGTCGATTTCCGACCACCGCAAACCCAGCGCCTCACCCAAGCGCCACCCGGTTAAGAGTAGAAATTTCGCGGCGGCGATTGCAGCTGGCCAAACATCATCTGCTGACGCTTCGAACGCCTTGCCAAGCTGTCCGTATTCCTCCGAAGCAAGGCGACGCTCACGGCGGCCATCGGCAAAGCGCAAGACGCCGTGGACAGGGTTGTCACTCCGCATGCCTTCTCGGACAGCAAATGTGAAGATAGAGCCGAGGAGGCCGACGGTTCGCGTGGCAGTTCCCCGCCCCCCTCGAACGTTCGCCAATCCGCGCTTTTTGCCAGTTTTGACTTTAGCGGCCGTTTCGCCTTCAGCGACCGCGTGCATAAAACGCTCAACTTCGGCGCGATCAACGGCAGCAACCTTCTTACTTCCGAGAAGCGGTTTTATGTGCCGTTCGATTCTGCCCTTGTCTGTGGCCACCGTGCTCTCTTTTTTTGCGGTCCGTCGTCGGGTCATGAGCCGCCCAGATTCGGCGGCCTGCCAATAAAGCTTGCAGAGATCATCCACTGTTGCCGCCTTGCGGGCAGCTGCTTTTTCAGTCGCGGGATCCGCTCCAGTTACAACCTCCCCAAGAACCCTCTTTGCTTCTGCTCTAGCGGTCTCGGGCGTCCAAGGGGCACCGTGCCGGCCGATCGTATGCCAACGCTGACGACCATCGGATGAGCGATAAAAGAGGACATAGGCAATGGCCGTCCCCTTTTGGCGACGGGCTCCAAAGCCAGCAACGCGGCTGTCCCAAATTGTTTGCCCAGTTTCGAGGGCTCTGACGTCTTTTAAACCAATCGGGGTTCGTTCTGATGCCATCTGCGCCACCACCTGCTAGCTAGCAAAATAGCTAGCATCTTTTTGCAAGTTCGCGCAATTATGAACAAACCCAATCAACTGCAAAATATCTGAAAAATAAGGCTTTATCTAACTGAGACTAATCTGATCAAACCGCCTCAAGTCCATCATTTTGCCCTCCGAAGGCAGAGGTCACACGTTCGAATCGTGTCGGGTGCGCCAATTGTTTCGAATGATCCGATTGAAGCGATATCTTTAGAATTACGGTCCAGATCAAAACGCGAACTTTGTTTTGCAATAATCCTCATGATCTAACCCGAGCGGCTTTAAACGACCGAGCTAATCCCGTTTGATGGATTCCCTTAGTGGGGGCGCTCGGGAATGGGAGCGCAAGACCATTTGGATCAGGCTCCAAGTTCTGTGACCAAGTCCAACAGTGCGTCAGCCGCCTTGCTGCGGTAGCGTTCCTTGTGTCGCAGGCCATAGAAGGGTCGAGGCCCAAGATTAAACGGAAGCGCGTGCAACGTTCCGGACGTGATGGAAGGTCCCACCACAAGCTCTGAGAGCGCAGCAAGCCCGGCACCGGCTTCGACTGCCGTCCGAACACTTTCGTTGGACGGCAGAACCAGAGCCTGTTCGAGTTCGTCCGGATCGATACCAATCCGGCGCAATGCCTCATCCAAAGTGGAACGCGTTCCAGACCCCGGTTCGCGCAGGACCCAGCGTGCGTTACGGAGCCACGCCACATCAATCGTCTCGCTCCGAACTGGCTTGGCCTGCACCAGAACCAGTCGGTCGTGACCAAGCTGCCAATGTGCGAGCTCGGGATAATCCACCTGGCCCTCTACAATTCCCAGATCAGCCAAGCCGTCGGATACACGTGCTGCGGCATGTTCCGTATTGCCAATGGCAAGATCAACGTTCAACAGCGGGTGGCGAGTGCGGAAGGAAGCCAAAATCGGTGGCAGCCAATAAGCAGCAATGGTCTGGCTGGCGACAACCCGAAGGGTTCCGCGTTTCAGCCCATTGATTTCGTCCAGCACCAATTCGGCAGCTGCGGCGCGGGCCAGAACGCCACGCGCCTCGCTAAGGAAAAGCCGCCCCACCTCCGTCAGTGCGATGCCGCGCCCGACCCGGTGAAAGAGTTTGACAGCGTGTCGTTCCTCCAGCGCCCCAATCGCGGCCGAGGCCGCCGACTGGGTGATATTTAAGGCCCGGGCCGCAGCGGTCATGTGCTCGCGTTCGGCCACTGCGACGAAAATACGAAGCTGATCTAGCGTCATCTTGTGAGCTTAAACCAACCCATCGTAAAAATCGATCAGAATGACATAAATCATGAATTAGTAAGATTGACTGCTGCGAGCCATTGTCACTGACAACAGGAGCCCGCCATGTTCAAACCCAGCCAGACTTTGCCAATTTCGGTCAAATTCCTGGCGGCTGCCATCTCACGTGTGCCGGGCCTTGCGCTCAGCTGCCTTGTGACCGCAGGGGCGTATGGCGTTGAAGCAGCTGAGAGGGCAATTTTTGGCAAGGCGTGGTTGGAGGCGCTGGTGTTGGCCATATTGCTCGGCACTTTGGTGCGCAGCCTTTGGACTCCAAACCACAGATACCATCAAGGCATCGCCTTCAGCTTAAAGGTCCTGCTTGAAATCGCGGTTGTTATGCTGGGTGCATCGGTCAGCGGCGCGACGGTTCTCGCGGCTGGGCCTGCACTTCTTGGCGGCATTGCCCTCGTCGTCGTGTGCGCAATTTTGTTGAGTTTTGCGATTGGCAAGCTGCTTCGATTGCCAACACGCATGGCGCTTCTGATCGCCTGTGGAAATGCAATCTGCGGCAATGCGGCGATTGCCGCTGTGGCACCCGTGATCGCTGCCGATAGTGATGATGTTGCCGCCGCCATTGCTTTCACGGCGGTGCTGGGCGTCGCGGTGGTGCTTGGCCTACCCTTGTTTGGCCTCGCCATGGCATGGACCAGCGTCGCCTACGGAACCTTTGCAGGTCTGACGGTCTACGCCGTGCCGCAGGTCATCGCAGCAGCTGCGCCAATGGGGCCGCTGGCCGTTCAGACCGGCACGCTGATAAAACTCATCCGCGTGCTCATGCTGGGGCCAGTGTGTCTCGTTCTGTCATTGATAGCACCACACCTCGCGCGCCAGGATGAGCCTGCGGACAGCGTGTTCGCAGGGGCTCGTCCATCAGGCGTACGTCCAAGCTTGGAGCACCTCGTGCCCTGGTTCATCATCGGCTTCATCATGATGGTCACGGCGCGCTCATTCGGGATTGTGCCGCAGGCCTATCTCGCGCCTTTGGGCGAGGTCGCAACATTTCTAACCGTCGTGTCCATGGCCGCGCTCGGTCTGGGCGTCGATGTTGGGACGGTGGCGAAGGCTGGCGGACGTGTGACGATCACTGTGTTGCTGTCATTGGCAGGACTTGGCGTCATCAGTCTCGCCTTGCTGTGGACCCTTCAATTGACATGATGTGTGGGCCACAGCCAAGCAGCGCGGGCTAGAGTTATGATCCGAAAGATTTTTTAAGATGACTTCCCACTGTGAAAAGTTCTCATCTTCATGTCGTTGGGTGCGCCAAAGTTTCGAATGATCTAGGCGATCTGAAAGCTTTGATGTCTGACCCTTGGGGAGCACAAGAGGAGCACGTTAAAATGTGTGGCTGTGCTTAGCAGGTCTCCGGCTGAGCTTTGTCTGCAGCGGCCCTCGACACAAGCGCAGCGGCGGCTGTCAGCCCGTGGTCATCACGGCTCTTGAAGCACGTTCGCACGCCGCTGATTCCGTACTGAGACGAGCGCAGAGTTTGCCAAGAGTTTACGAAATAAGATCGCAGGGTATTTTCCGCGACTCGATGCGGGTCAAACATGAGCTCACGCTTTTGGAAGGGGCGGCTCTGTTGAATCGCTGGATTGCTTTTAAAGGACATAAAAAGAGCAACAACGCGGTGAAGGGATTTCTGAAAGCAGCCTTTTTGGAATGGGCACATCTCAATGAGGTCGGCGCCGACCAT
>CAIZGQ010000018.1 GCA_903932565.1 uncultured Hyphomicrobiales bacterium | reverse complement strand
TCAGGAATTTTCGAGCGACCAGCGCTCCCGCGCCGTGAAGCGCATCGCCGATGTGCGCACGCTGCGCTCTGTGCAATTTGCCGAAGATGCGGGTCCGCTCGCGCACAATGTGCGCCCCGAGACCTATCTCGAGATCAATAATTTCTATACGGCCACCGTCTACGAAAAAGGCGCTGAGGTCATCCGCACCCTGCGCACATGGATCGGTGCCGAAGCCTTCCGGGCCGGCATGGATCTGTATTTCCAGCGCTACGATGGCACGGCAGCGACAATTGAAGATTTTATCGGCTGTTTTGCGGAGGCATCAGGCCGCGATCTTGCGCCCTTCATGCGCTGGTATGATCAGGCAGGCACGCCGATTGTGCGCGCCAGCGGTTCATACGATCCAAAGCGCAAGACTTACACGCTTGATCTTGTCCAGAGCCAGCCCGATACGCCGGGCCAATCCCACAAAAAGCCAAGCTGCATCCCGGTTGTGATGGGTCTTGTGAAGCGCAATGGCGGCGAGTTCAAACTTGTGACCGATGCGCTATATGCAACCGATGGCGCCCGTCCGGACGAGACGGCGCGGGCCACATTTGAATTGTCGACCGCAACGCGTCGCATCACCTTCCACAACATTGACGAGCCGCCTGTGCCGTCGCTGCTGCGGGGACTTTCGGCCCCCGTCAAGCTGGACATGGATATCAGCAACGGCGATCTTCTGACGTTGCTGGCGCATGATACGGATTCGTTTAATCGCTGGCAGGCGGTGCAGACCTATGCCACGCGGCTGATGATCGAACAGATCGCAACATTGCGTGCTGGCGGCAAACCTGTTGAAGACGCCGAGTTCATGATGGCGATGGGGATCGCGCTCGGCAATTCCTCCAGTGATCCGGCCTTTGCTGCGCAGGTGCTGAGCCTGCCATCCGAGGCGGATCTTGCGCGTGACATCGGCAAGGACGTTGATCCCGACGCCATTCATGCCGCGCGCGTCAATCTTCGTCGGCAGCTAAGCCACGCTTTGGGCAGCGCCTTGCGCGATGCTTACGAAGAACTGGCAAGCGAAGAAGCCTTCAGTCCAGACGCTGCCAGCGCGGGGCGGCGGGCGATGCGCAATGCCGCCCTCGATCTTTATGCTGTGGGTGACCCCGCCGAGGGCGCCCTGCTGGCCAAACAACAGTTCGACAGCGCCAACAACATGACGGATCGCTTCGCTGCACTGGCTGTGATCAGCCACATCCCCGGCTCGGATCGGGAGACCGCGCTCGACGCGTTCTTCAAAGCCCATGCGCAGGACGCACTCGTGATCGACAAATGGTTCGCATTGCAAGCCATGATTCCGGAAAGCGCCACCTATGATCGCGTGCTGCGTCTGATGAAGCATCCAACCTTCAGCATGGGGAACCCCAACCGCCTTCGCTCGCTCATCGGCGTATTTGCAACCGCCAACCCAACGCAATTCAACGCACCGGACGGCCGCGGCTACGATCTTGTCGCAAATGTGGTTCTGGAGATTGATCCCCGCAATCCACAGGTCGCCGCGCGCCTTCTGTCCGCCTTCCGCAGCTGGCGAACGCTGGAGCCGGGCCGTCGCGCGAAAGCGCAAGCCGCCTTGCAACGCGTCGCCAACACGTCTGGCCTGTCGGCGGACGTCACTGACATTGTGCAGCGGTCACTCGCCTGATGACGCATCGGAATCCGCCACCGCCAGCTTTGTTCACGTTTTGATTCCATGCCGACGGGTAAGGGCCTTTTTTAAATGCAGGCAATGACCCAACGTCGTCAGCGACATTCTGAATCAGTGACCGGTTTTTTTCCGACAAGGTTTCATTAACCTCTGGACAAAGACTGAGCACAAGATTCAGATGGGCATGATTCGGGGGGGATGCGGCACATTGGCCCCCGAGCCAGAACGATCAAAAAGGGGCCAAGCATGGCGCGTGCAAACGCAGCCAATGCACCAATTTGTTCCGGTGCATTGCAGGGACTTGCGCGTTTGTTGTCTCAACCGAGTGTTGCTCCCAAGACGAGCCTGTGGCCTGCATTTCGGGTCGCTGGCCCCACAATGGTTGTTGTGGTTGTCAGCGGGTTGGTTGTTCTGGCGGGATTGGAAGCACTTCATCAACGCCGCCAGGCGCTTGCCGACGCAAGAACAGAGCTTGAGATGTTGGCGTCCAACGTCACACATCGTATGGAAGCGCTGACGAAGTCACAGTTTGGCGAAGCGGGCCTACCGGTGACTGCGAACATCTTTCCAAACTATGTGTTTCGCGGCAATCGACAGCTGCTGATCAGCAATGGCGCGGGTGAGATCACCCATAGCTTTCCGCCCAATTCCGAAATTCAGGGCCAGTTGGTGGACCATCTTGGACCCGGCCAGCCGCTGACGACATTTGCGGACCGGGCAGGTGTGATGCGCATTACTTTGCCCAACGGCGAGGACGTGCTGGCTGTTGTGCGCAATTTCCAACTGCCGATCACCCAGGCGTCAAACGGAGCCCCTGGCTTGGGCCAGATTGCCATCTATCACCGCGTGGATGATGTGTTGTCGGGATGGCGCAGCGCCACCATGCGCACGACCTCTTTCATCAGCATCGCAGGATTGCTCGCGATGCTGGGAACGCTGGCCTGGTTCCGCAGTTCCCGGCGCATGGCAGATGTGGAGACGCAATCGTTTTCGATCCGCGAAAAAATTGAGACAGCCTTGAACCGTGGCCGTTGTGGCCTGTGGGATTGGGATATTGCGCGCGGCCGCATTTACTGGTCGACCTCGATGTATCAGCTTCTCGGCATGGTGCCGGATCGTCCGTACCTCTCCTTTGGCGACATTGATGCGTTGATCCATCCGCAGGATGGCAGCTTGAGCGACATGGCAGAAAGCCTTGCTGATAGTGCGACCAAAATCATTGATCGAACCTTCCGTATTCGAACAGCAAAAGGCGACTGGATCTGGCTGCGCGCTCGTGCGGAATTGGTGAAGGACGATCAGGTTGATTCAGGCCATCTCATTGGCATTGCAGTCGACATCACCGATCAGCATTTGATGGAAGAGCGCACGGCAACAGCGGATTCGCGCCTCCGGGATGCCATTGAGACCATCTCGGAAGCCTTCGTGCTGTGGGATGCCGACAACCAGCTTGTGATGTGCAATTCGAAGTTTCAGAAGTTTCATAACCTGCCGGGCGAAGCTGTCCTGTCCGGCACGCCCTACGCCACGCTAATGGAGCATGGTGCGCCGCCAGTCATTGAATGCGAAATTGGCATTGAGGGTGTTGCTCCAAACAGTTCCACCCAAAATTTGGCCCGCAGCTACGAGGCGCGCCTTGAAGATGGCCGGTGGCTTCAAATCAACGAACGCCGCACGCGCGACGGCGGTTTCGTGTCGGTGGGCACTGACATCACCACGCTCAAACGTCACGAAGAGCAGCTGATGGAATCCGAGCGTCGGCTGCTGGCAACCGTCGCCGATCTTCGCCACTCGCGTCACGCGCTGGAATTGCAGGCAAAGCAACTTGTTGAACTGGCCGAGCGCTATCTGGAACAAAAAGCCGAAGCTGAAACCGCAAGCCGCGCAAAATCGGAGTTCCTCTCCAATATGAGCCACGAGCTGCGTACCCCGCTCAATCACATTATCGGCTTCTCCGAAATGATGGAGCAGCAGACTCTCGGCTGTCTCGGCAACACCAAATATGTCGATTATTGCTCGCACATCCGCGAAAGCGGCCAGCGCCTGCTGGGAATTATCACAGACGTCCTCGACATGTCGCGGCTTGAGACAGGCTCAGCGACCATCGACCGGGCCTGGATTGCACCGGACGACATCATCTCAGACATCATGCAGCGCATTGCCAGCCTTGCTGAGGCAAAGAACATTACATTTGCGTCGTCCGTCCCCGCCGACCTGCCAAATGTCTTTATCGATGCCTCAGCCATTTCCAAAAGCCTTGAGAACATTCTCGTCAATGCTGTGAAGTTCTCGAATGTCGATGAACGGATCGACGTGATGCTACAGGTTGACGACCGGTGCTTGACGATCCGCGTGCGTGATTATGGTGTCGGCATTCCACAGAACGAGCAAATGCGCCTTTGCCAGCCCTTTGAACAATTCAGCGCGCCGCTTGAAAATGGCTACAAGGGCTCTGGACTTGGCCTCGCCATCGCAAACTCGTTGATGGCACTGCATGGCGGATCTTTGGCCATTGACTCGGCCCCGGGCCGCGGCACATTGGTCGAAATGCGCCTGCCGCTTGCCGCCACACAGGTTGACAACGTCACTGGCACATCAGGCCTCTCGACCCGTATTTCCGTTGCGGCATAAGGGCTTTTTGGCTAGGGGCCGAGCAGCGAATTGAAAATGGTGCGGATGGTCTTTCGCATGTCACGCAATTGCAGATCGAGCCGCGCGAAATCCGGCACTTCTGCAGCGGCTGCAATCCGCCGAAGCACGCCACGCGCACCATGCTGGGGATCAAACTCTTCGCCGACCGTTAGGCGCATCATCTGCACAACGCTTGTATAAAGGTGATGGGCGTCAATTAGCGTCGCGCCTGGACCCGGCGCCAGCGCACCCAGGGCAACAGCAGATTTTAAAACCGCGCCGGTGCCGGTGGTCAAAATTTGGGGATGAGTTGGGAAGACTCGCAGCACCAGATATTGTGCGATGAATTCCACATCAATGACGCCGCCGGACGCGAGCTTCAGGTTCCATGGATCGCGGTCACCTTTTTCCGCAGCAATCAGGTGACGCATCTCGTAAACGTAAGCGCGCAGCTTTGTCTCATCGCAGGGTGTCGACAAAACCTGCGCAATGACGTCGCGCGTGGCCTCAGCCAGGTTTGCATCGCCTGCCACCACGCGCCCCCGTGTCAGCGCCATGTGCTCCCAGATTTCAGCCTCGCCGCGTTGGTAATCTGAAAAGCTTTTCAGACGCGTGGCGACCGGTCCTTGCCGCCCGGATGGACGCAGCCGCATGTCCACGTCGTAGAGCCGCCCGCGCCGTGTGGCGACCGTCAGGGCGGAGATGAGACGCTGCGCCAGGCGACTGTAATATTGCGTGGCGTGCAGCGGCCGACGACCATCGGACTCCGGGCTTTCATCTGCAAATTCATACAGCAGCATCAGGTCGAGATCGGACGTCGCCGTCATTTCCTGCGAGCCGAACTTGCCCATGGCGAGGATCACGCAGGCACCCCCGGCAATGATCCCGTGCTCCTGCGCGAACACGGCTTCGACATGCGCCAGGGCTGCCTGCACAACGCTCTGCGCCAAGGCGGTATAGACCTCGCCTGAGAGCAGTGGATCAAAGGCGCCCGACAAGGTCCGCACGCCGATCAGAAAGGCTTCTTCCTGCGCCATGATGCGGATGCCATCGAGAAATTCCTCGGTGGTGCGCGATTGCGCGACAAGCGCATCGGCCCGTGCGGTGTAGAAGGCCATGGTGGCGGGCGCGAGGAATGAGGCTGGATCGATGGCCGCGTCAAGCACATGGGGGCGCTGCGCAATGACGTGCGCAAGTCGTGGCGCGCCGCCCAGAATATCACCGAAGAGTTCGCGCACTTGGGCGTTGGACCGCAAAATTGAAAACAATTCCGCCGCAGCCGGCATGCGGCTCAGAGCCTCGTCAAAGGCAGCCAAAGCCGCATCGGGATCTCCACTGCCCGCAAAGGCTTCAAGCAGTGCAGGCACAAGTTCCGTGAGGACCTCGCGCGCGCGCGGACTCTGGACGGCAGCACGACGGCCAAAATGCCACCCCCGAACGGTCTCGGCAGCCTGATGGGCTTGGCGAAACCCCATCTTTTCCAGGGTTTCGAGCGTCTCGGGATCGTCCGCCACACCGGTGAACACAAGGCTGCCGATCTGTGAATCAAGACCCGGCGCATTCTCAAAAAGCCTTGCGTAATGCTCCTCGACCTTGGAGAGCATCTTGGTCAGATCCGCGCCGAACCGCTTTGTGGACTTGTAACCGGCAAACTGCGCAAAACGCTCCAGGTCCTCAGGATCCATCGGCAAGCGTTGGGTCTGTTCGTCACCGCGCATCTGCAGGCGGTGCTCCATACTGCGCAAGAAGAGATAAGCTTCGCGCAGATCATCCCGCGCCGCAGGCGTAATCCAGCCATCTTCAAACAAGGCCACCAGCATCTGCAGTGTTTTGGCGCCACGCAGTCCGGGACGCCGCCCCCCGAAAATCAGCTGCTGTGTCTGGACGAAAAACTCGACTTCGCGAATACCGCCACGACCAAGTTTCAGATCATGCCCGGCTACCGCGACTTCCGCATGTCCGCGCACCGCGTGGATTTGGCGCTTCATGGCGTGAATGTCCGCAATGGAACTGTAGTCGAAATATTTGCGCCAGATGAAGGGCGCAAGATCGGCAAGAAACTGCTGCCCCAAGGGCACATCTCCAGCGACCGGCCGCGCCTTGATCAGCGCCGCACGCTCCCAGTTTTGGCCAAGCCGCTCATAATAAGCAAACGCAGCAGGCAACGAGATGGCCACCGCCGTTGAGCCTGGATCCGGACGAAGCCGCAGATCCACCCGCAACACATAGCCATCGCCCGTGCGCTCCTGCAGCAGTCGCGCCAGCGCTTTCGTCATGCGCACAAAAAGCTGCGCAGGCGCAACCCCGGCGGGAATCGCTGCACAAGCTGGATCAAAAAAGACGATGAGGTCGATATCGCTGGAATAGTTGAGTTCCCCCGCGCCGTGCTTGCCCAGCGCCAGCACCACAACACCACAGCCCAGGGCGGGATTGTCCCGATCAAGCCCAACAAGGCGACCGGTATCGATGGCCTGGCGCAGGAGATAATTCAGGGCGCTGGTC
>CAIZGQ010000017.1 GCA_903932565.1 uncultured Hyphomicrobiales bacterium | reverse complement strand
TGATCTTGCCGATTACACCAGCTTTCTGGCCGACGAGGATTGCTCGCCCCTGGAGGCGGATAGCGACATCGTCCGCGCCTATCTGGCCGACCTCGATGCGCGCGGTTTCATGGCCTCATCCGCCGCAAGGCGCCTGTCCTGTGTCCGGCAGTTCCACCGTTTTCTCTACACCGAGAACAAGCGCGACGACGATCCCACGGTCGTGCTGGAGGGGCCGCGTCAGGGCCGTGCGCTGCCAAAGGTTCTCTCGATGCAGGAGGTTGAGCGCCTGCTCATATGCGCGCGAGAAGGGATCGATGATCCGGCGCGGCCGTTTGGCGAACGTCTGCGGGCCGCTCGTATGTCTTGCCTGCTGGAGGTCTTGTACGCAACGGGCCTGCGCGTGTCCGAGCTTGTGTCATTACCAAAGGGGGCGGCGCGCTTGCGCGAACCCATGCTGTCAATCCGCGGCAAGGGCGGCCGCGAACGGCTGGCACCCCTGTCTGAACCAGCACAGGCTGCGATGACACGCTTTCGGGCTTTGCTGGACACAAAACCCGGCCTTGCTCAGGGGCCGTGGCTGTTTCCTGCCGATAGCGAAAGCGGCCACCTGACCCGGCAGGCGTTTGCGCGTGACCTCAAGGGCGTCGCCGCTGCGGCGGGGATTGATGCCGCGCGGGTCAGCCCGCATGTGTTGCGCCATGCCTTCGCCAGCCATCTCCTTCAAAACGGCGCGGACCTGCGCATCGTGCAGGAATTGCTTGGCCACGCGGACATCTCCACCACGCAGATCTACACGCACGTGCTCGACGAGCGCATGAAGGCCATGGTGCGTGACCTGCATCCGCTGGGCGACCCGCAACCCGTGCGCAAACCATAGCTCTGCTGCGCGTTTGCTCGCAGTGCGTTGGCCACGGGCTGCAGCGGCTTGACTTCGCGGTCCAATGTGGCCAGTTTCCCGCCGCGTGCAGGCTAGTCTTGAGCCTGCTCAGCTTCGCCACTTTGCATGGTTGCCCCGGGTTTTTCACCCACGCGGGGGCCGTGCCGGACATGTGTCAGACACTGTTTTTGATTGTGCTCTGATGGATGGATCCGGTCCCTGCTCCAGGAACCCGATGTCATGAGCATGCGCTCCTATCTCGATTTCGAAAAACCGGTCGCAGAACTTGAAGCCAAGCTCGAAGAGCTGCGCAATGTCACCCGGTCTGATGATTCAATTTCCATCAGCGAAGATCTGACCCGCCTTCAGGCCAAGGCAGAAAAGGCGCTGGTTGAACTCTACGCAAGCCTGACACCCTGGCAGAAAACACTTGTGGCCCGCCATCCGCAGCGGCCACACTTTGCAGACTACATCAAAGGCCTCATCACCGATTTCACGCCACTTTCCGGCGACCGCGCCTTTGGTGAGGACGCCGCCATCGTGGGCGGCCTTGGGCGGTTTCGCGGCCAGTCGGTCTGTGTCATTGGCCACGAAAAGGGCAACGACACGGAGAGCCGCCTGAAACACAATTTCGGCATGGCGCGCCCGGAAGGCTATCGCAAGGCGGTCCGCCTGATGGAGCTTGCGGACCGGTTTGAAATCCCGGTCATCTCCCTGGTTGATACAGCAGGCGCTTTTCCTGGCATCGACGCCGAGGAACGCGGCCAGGCCGAGGCCATCGCCCGCTCGACCGAGGCCTGTCTTGCCCTCAGCGTGCCCAACGTCTCCGTCATTGTTGGCGAGGGTGGCTCGGGGGGCGCCATCGCCATTGCGACGGCCAATCGCGTGCTGATGCTGGAACATTCGGTCTACAGCGTGATCTCGCCTGAGGGCGCGGC
>CAIZGQ010000016.1 GCA_903932565.1 uncultured Hyphomicrobiales bacterium | reverse complement strand
TCTTTCGCGCATGGCTCGAACGATGGTCAAAAGGGCATGGGCCTCATCATGCTCATCCTGATTGGCACGGTGCCAACAGCCTACGCGCTCAATCGCGCCTTGCCGGAAAGTCATCTTCCGTCGTTTGTTCAGGCATCAACCGAAGCATCGAAGATTATTGAAGGCAAGGCGGCTGGCTATAACATCATCGGCGATCCGCGCCCGGCGGTGACCAATTATATCGCGCTGCACGAAATCACCGGCGGCACATATCCCTCGATGGCGGTGCTGGTTCGCGATATCGCAACGCAGGTGCAAAGCTACGGCTCCTTGTCGAAAGTGCCAGCGGCTTCGGTGGGCAACACACGAAACGATATGTATCTCGTCTCGGAAGCCATTCGCTTTCTCATGAAGGACAAGGCGTCGGAACTGTCGGCGTCTGATGTCGCCGTGTTGAACAAATACAAAGGCACACTCGATGCCTCGACAAAATTCATCCCGACCTGGGTGAAAATAGCCGTGGCGATTGCGTTGGGCCTGGGCACGATGATCGGCTGGAAGCGCATTGTCGTCACCGTCGGCGAGAAGATCGGCAAGACACATCTGACCTATGCGCAGGGGGCGTCAGCAGAACTTGTCGCCATGGGCACGATTTTCGCGGCGGACAATTTCGGTCTGCCCGTCTCCACAACCCACGTGCTGTCGTCAGGTGTTGCGGGCACCATGGCCGCCGGTGGGTCAGGTCTCCAGTGGAGCACGCTGCGCAACATGCTGATGGCCTGGGTGCTCACCCTGCCCATGGCGATTTGTTTGTCGGGCGGCCTCTACGTTTTGTTCCGTCAGATTTTCTGAGCGTCCGCTCTCGCTACAACACCGGGCCTCGCAGGCGTGACCTGCGAGGCTTTTTCGCTTCACGCCTTCCCCGGCAGTCCATCCTTGCCGCGCTTCACGGCGGGTTTGGCGGTGGGCTTGAGCTTTGCCTTCGCGGGCCAGCGCGTTGGCCAGCCGACGATGAAATCGACGAGTTCGTCTTCCGGCACATCATCTTCGTTGGCTGTGATGCGGCCCTTGGCTGAAATGCCAGCCGTATGGACCGTGTCGCGTGATCCTGAGATCAGCGGATGCCAGTCGGGCAAATCCTTGCCATCGGCCACAAGTCGATAGGCGCAGGTCGGCGGCAGCCACGACACGCTCATCACCACATCGGGCGTGAGCTTGATGCAATCCGGCACCTTTTTCTGCCGCTTGGGGTAGTCTGCACAGCGGCAATCCTCGGAGCGCAACAGGCGACAGCCCACCGAGGTGAAATGGACCTTGCCCGTATCCTCATCTTCGAGTTTCACAAGGCAGCAGCGGCCGCAGCCATCGCAGAGGCTTTCCCACTCGCCTTGGGTCATCTCGGTCAGGGGTTTGCGCCAGAACGGCGCGACATCGGTTTTGCTCATTTGGCTCCCATAGCATGCCGGAGCCTGTCTGGCAGGGCCAGAACGAGCGGCGGACGCGCGTGTTTGGGCAGGAAATCCGCGCCTGGACGATTTGGCGCGGCCTTGTCCCAGACATGGTCGCAGGTCATATCTGCGTCTATCAACAGCCAAGGCGCGGCGCACCACGTATCTAGCACAGCGCCAAAGCTCGCCCCTGTGGGCAAGACGTCTTGGATTATGCTAGGCAATTTCATGAAGAGGCCGTGAGGCGGGCCGCGAGGTGAGTGTTCGTGTCTGAGGATTTCTGGTCATCGCCGAAAGGCCGAAAGATCAAGCACGCGCTGCTGGCTTTTGATGCCTGGGTGAACTCCGTTCTGTTCTCGGCGGGGCAGCTATTGCGCCGTCGCTATGCTGCCTATTCCGACTTCATGGATAGCTTCCACGTCGGCGGCGCAAAGCGCGTGCTGGTGGAGCTTGCCTGTGAGGGCCTGACCCTTGGACTTGGCGGCATGGTCCTGATGCTGGGTTTCGCCATTCCCGCCTTCCGCGAAACCTCCGACACGGGATGGCTGAAGAAGCAGGACCTCGCCGTCACCTTTCTAGATCGGTACGGCCAGGAAGTGGGACGTCGCGGCATCAAGCATGATGATTCCGTGCCGCTGGAGCAGTTCCCGGACTTTCTCATTCAGGCGGCTCTGGCCACGGAAGATCGCCGCTTTTGGGATCATTGGGGCATCGATCCCGTTGGCCTGATGCGCGCTGTGACCGTGAATGCGCGCTCGTCGGGCGTGGTGCAGGGCGGCTCCTCCATCACCCAGCAATTGGCCAAGAACCTGTTTTTGTCGAACGAGCGCACGCTCGAGCGCAAAGTGAAGGAAGCTTATCTTGCGCTGTGGCTGGAGTTCCATCTGCCCAAGCGCGAAATCCTGAAGCTCTATCTGGATCGCGCCTATATGGGCGGCGGCGCCGTTGGCGTGCAGGCGGCAGCGGAATTTTATTTCGGCAAGAATATCCGGGACATTTCGCTGGCGGAAGCTGCGATGCTGGCGGGGCTCTTCAAGGCCCCGACGAAATTTGCGCCGCACATCAATCTGCCGGCAGCGCGGGCCCGCGCCAATGATGTGCTGAGCAATCTCGTCGATGCCGGTTACATGACCGAGGGCCAAGTCTATGCGGCGCGCAAGAATCCCGCGAGCCCGGTGGATCGTCATCGCGACGCCTCGCCCGATTGGTATCTGGATTTCGCTTACGACGAAGTCCACAAACTGTCGGACGCTGGCAAGCTTGGAAACGATCGCGTTCTGACGGTGCGCACCGGTCTTGATTCCGGGCTTCAACAAGTCGCGGAAGAAACAATCGAGGACATGCTGCGGACGTCCGGCCCCGCGTATCACGCCAAGCAGGCGGCGACCGTGGTGATGGAGCCCAATGGGCTTGTGCGGACGATTGTCGGTGGGCGCGATTATGGTGCCAGCCAGTTCAACCGCGCGACGGATGCACAGCGCCAGCCTGGTTCGTCCTTCAAGCCGTTTGTGTATTTGACGGCGCTGATGACCGGCAAGTTCAACGCCAAGACCATCGTGGTGGATTCGCCCGTTTGCATCGGCAATTGGTGCCCGCATAATTACGGCGGTTCGTACAAAGGCGCACTCCCGCTGGTGCAGGCGCTGGCGCATTCCCTCAATACAATCGCGGTGAAGTTGTCGATTGCGATTGGCAACGGCAATCCCAAGCTGGGTCGCGCCCGTATTGTCGACACGGCGCGCAAGATGGGACTGACGACCGAATTGCCCGACACGGTTTCGTTGCCCATCGGGGCCGACGAGGTCAAACTGATCGACATGGGTGCTGCCTATTCCGCGCTCGCCAATGGCGGCAAGCGTGTGCTGCCCCATGCCACGGTGGAAGTGCGCAATTCACGTGGCGAGTCGATCTATCGGTTTGATCGCGACGGTCCGCAGCCGCGACAGGTCATCCCGGAAAACAAGATTTCCGAGATGACCAACATGATGACCCATGTGGTGTCTGAAGGAACCGCGCGCGCTGCGGCCCTTGATGGCGTCTCGGTTGCAGGAAAGACCGGCACGACCAACGGCTACAAGGACGCATGGTTCGACGGGTTTACCGGCAATTATGTGGGCATCGTCTGGTACGGCAATGATGACGACACTTCGATGAACAACATGACGGGTGGGTCGCTGCCCGCCCGCACGTGGCACACGATCATGGCCTATGCCCACCGTGGGATTGAGCTGAAGCCGCCCTATGGCGTGCCAGCCCTGCCACCGATATCGGCCGAAGTGGCTGCTGCCAGTGCCGCCACGAACACCGACGTGGCGCAAAAGCCGGTGACCCTCTCGCCCAATGGCGCGAAAGCGCTTGGCACCATCGAGGATTTGTTTGGCGCAGCGGACCGCAAGCGGCGCGCGGACGCGGGCGAAATTCCCCTGCCGGTGCAGGCCATCATCACATCTCCGTCCCCAACGGCCCCGCTGCCAGCCTCGCCGCCACTCAAGCCCAAGGCCAAGCAGGCCGCCGAGCGGCGCGCTGCGGCACCGCTGGTCAACCGGGCCCTGACCCGCGCCGCCAGCACGCCCATATCCCTGGAGTAATGACGTCGCCGAGCGGGGGCAGGTTGTGGCTTCTCACTTGCCTCTTTTCGTGTGTCATGCGACTCCAAAAACGTTAACGCGTCGGACTTTCAAGCCGCGTCATGAGCTCTGTGCAGGTTTCGTAATCCTTGTCTTCCTTCTCCAGAGCCTTTTTCACGGCAGTCCTCGGCACCGGCTTTGGCCTCTGGTTGACCAGCATGGCGGTCGATGGTCGCTTTGATATCGGCCTTTGGCGAGCTGGGCCCTGGACCTTCCAACCGCGCATTGGCGCACCGGACGCCGATCCCTACGCGCGGGCGACAGCCGCGCGGTTCGGCCAGGTTCCGCTCGGTGTCGCCGAGGGCCTCACCTTGACGGCGCGTCGGGATAGTTCCGGGCGGCCGCTGACCCCGTCCTGTGGCTACGAGATTTCCGGATCCATGCCCGTGGCGCGGTTCTGGACATTGACAGTCATGAGCCCGACGGGGACTCCGCGCGGCGACGCGGGTGTCCGCACCGGCTTCACGTCGTCGGAAATTTTGCGGATGGCCGATGGCAGCTTCAGGATCGAACTTGCAACCAACGCGCGTGCGGGCAACTGGTTGCCCTTGCAGGAGGGCAAGCCCTTCCTCCTGATGCTGCGGCTCTATGATACCGCCGCCGGGTCAACGCTCTCAGCCCTGGACGCGGCTGCGTTTCCGCGCATCTCGCGCCTCACCTGTGCGGGGGCAAGCCCATGAGATGGATGAGCCCGCGCGACATGCTTTTGGGTGTGCTGCCCGCGATTCTGGGCGTTGTGGCGATGACTGGCATCGTACACATCGTCTCGCTGTTTGCCATGCCGCGCCTTGCGCCCAAAGATGCGTTTTCGCGCGTGTCCGCAATCGCGCCCTTGTTCAAGATTTGGCCGGTGCCGTCGGCGTCGCGCGATCAGCTTCCCTTCGAGGATCCAGCAACCGAGCTTGCGATTTGCCG
>CAIZGQ010000015.1 GCA_903932565.1 uncultured Hyphomicrobiales bacterium | reverse complement strand
TTAGCGAAGCCATCCGCAATCAATGTTTTGGGCCGCAGTTCGTCGGCGGAGAGAAAGATCTGAAACGGCGCATCCTGCGTGATCTGCGTGTAAAATGTGCCCGACGCACCAAAACTCAGCAACACGTCATGGCCGGTTTTTTGTTTGAAGGCGGCGGCAATGTCTTTTGCCGCGTCCGTAAAGTTGGACGCAACTGCGATCCTGATCGTTGCGGCGGACGCGGGGATGCCAATAGATGCAAGGATCAAGACGCTCAAAGCCAGTCGAACCTTTTGAAGCACGTTCATGGGGCTGACAACTCCTTGCGATCGACGCGTTGAACTTAAGCTACGCCAATGCCACAAAGCCTTATGCGGCTTGCGTGACCGAATTTGAATGAACATGCCGCAGAGATCGTTCCACGGACAGCATCATCACATTTGCAAGAACTGAAAATGTTCCCAGAAATAGGCCGATGGCCAGAATGGTATTGATATCGCCAAGCCCCATCGCATTCATGGCAGCAAATCCCAAGCCCCGCTTTGCGGCAAACATTTCACCGATCAGCACGCCGAGAAGACTCAACGAAAAAGCAATGCGCATGCCGCCAACTAGCTCGGGCAAAACAGCAGGCAACAAAACAAGTCTTAGCGTGGCGAAACCATCCAGCTGCATGACGTTCGCACTTCGCAGATAAACAGGTTTGATTTCTGCGATTGCGTTGCGCGTCAGCAAGGCCATCGGGACAAGGCCGTGCATCACGCCAAACGCAATCTTGGCTGACGCGCCCAAGCCGAAGGCAAGCAACACCAATGGATAAAGGATTACTTTTGGCAGTGAATAAAATGTGACGAGAATCGGCTCAAACGCTTCTGTTGCAAGTCGGCTGAGGCCGAGCCCCACCCCAATCAGCACACCAAACATGATCGACAGCAAACAGGCGATAACAAATGCAAATCCAGTCTCGCCCACATCCGCCCAAAACCGAGCCCCGCTCATGAGGGCGACGAGACGGGCGCCAGCTTCACGCGGTGAACTGATGGATCCGTTCGCGATTTGCAGATGCAAGACGTCCCACCCCAGAAGCAGGAGCACAAGAAAGATAAGGGGCGGGCCAAGGTTGCGCATCCTAGCGATTCCTTGCTGTTTGCGTAGGCTGGCGGCGATCAAACGCATCAAGCAGCATGTTGGTGCCCACGACGATCAAGATGATCAGAAGGATCAACCCGTACATCGTCTGATTGTCGAAATTATTATATGCGTAGGAAATCGCATAGCCCACGCCCTGGCCCGAAAGAATGAACTCAGACGCAATCACGCCAATAAACGCATAGGCGATTGCAAGTCTGGCCCCCGTGACGAGGTATGGCAACGCTGAGGGAAGTAGGATTGAAACCGCTGTTTCCAGCGTATTCAGCCGCATGACCTTGGCAGTTTTTCGCAGAACAATTGGAATGCGGTCGAGGCCACTTAATGTGGCTGTGATCATCGCGACAATGGCAAGCAAAACAGAAATGGCGATGATCGATGCACTGCCAACGCCAAAAAGAACAATGAAAACCGGGTAGAAGATGAAGGTTGGAATCGCGTAATAGGATGCCAGAAAGGGCTCAAGTCCCGCGCGAAGATATGAAACGGAATGAAGCAGCACACCAACAACAAATCCGAAAAAAATCGCCAGGGCGGCCGTGATGAATATGTTCGAAAGTGTTAAAAATATTGCGCGATTGAAGGCACCGCTTTGTAATATGTTCCACAGGCTTGCAGCGATTTCGCTGGGCGGCAAAACAACGCTGTGCTGCAAAAGACCCGTTTGACAGGCGGTTTCCAGAAGGCCTATGGCTCCGAACACAATCAGGGCGGCGAGCAGCCCCGGCGGCCTCATAGTGCGACGTCGTTTTGGAGCTGCATTTGTCGCAGCGCTTCACCGCGTAACTTTCCCCAGATTTGGCCTGTAAGTTTGCCAAAATGCGGGTCGGCCACATTTCGGCTGTCGCGCTTTTGCGCCCAGCCGGTCTCCAGCATATCGATGAACGTGCCGGGCCTCGCAGACATCACGCCCACGCGGTCAGACAACATGACCGCTTCATCGATGGAATGGGTGATGAAAAAAACGGTGGCACCCGTTTCGCGCCAAATCCGCAACAATTCATCGCCCATCAGCAATCGCGTTTGTTGGTCCAGAGATCCAAAGGGCTCGTCGAGGACAATCAATCGTGGCTGTGTCACCAATGTTCTGGCAATGCAGACGCGCTGACGCATGCCGCCACTGAGCTGCGCAGGAAATGCCGATCGAAAGCCAACAAGTCCCATAATGCGTAGGGCCTGCTCAACGCGGTCTTGTCTCTCGCGAGCACTGAGCTGCAATTGCTTCAGGCCGAAACTCAAGTTTGCTTCAACATCGAGCCAGGGAAATGTCGCGTCTTCCTGAAAGACAACACCCACCCCATCGGGCACGCCGTGAATGCGCTTGCCTTCAAAGGTCGCGGTGCCCGCTGTCGGCGGGCTGAGCCCTGTCAAAATATCGAGCAATGTTGACTTGCCGCAACCAGACGGGCCGACGACCGAAAAGAACTCGCCTTGTTTGAGTTCGAGATCGATTGGCCCAAGTGCATGAAGCGGCTTGGCACCGCGCGCCGCTGGATAATCACGGGTCACGCCACTTAATTTTGCAATAATCGCCTGCTCACCAGTTTCGCGCGCTGAAACCTGGTGGCTGACGTCGTCCATCACTGCTCGCCCTGCAGATCTTCAGCCAAAAAGCTTTTGTCGATGAGCTTTGACCAATCGGGTAGCGCATCAATTTCGCCAACGAGCTTGAGACCGTCTGCAATCCTGTTCAGTTCGACCGTGTTGAATCCACCTTCGCTCCACATGCGGACGGGAATCATATTGTTCATCGCTGTCTCTGCGAGCACTGGATCCATGTTGTACTGCTTGGCCATCATGCGAGATGCGCCGACGGGATCGGCGTAAATTGCCTGAACACCCAGACGACGACCGGCAATCACAGCCTTCAGTTTCTCCGGATGTGCCTTGGCATACGCGCGTGTGGTGATCCCAACCGAGGTCGTCATGGCCGGCAGGATCGCCTTCGCCCGGGCAATCGTTTTGTACCGGTCAGCGCGCAGGATCGACAGCGGCTCAATCAGGACCGCGGCAGCAACAGCGCCCTGCTCCAGCATTGTGAGACCCTGTGTGTAGCCGCCCGACGCAATACGCTCGATTTTTGTCGCGTCGATTTTCTTGTCTGCCAGCTCCATCAGAAAAACCATTTCCGACGTTGATTTCGGCGACGTGATGGCGATCTTCTGACCGACAAGATCGCTGAGCTGGCTCACGGAAGAATTTGGCATGGTCACGAGGGTTGATTCCGCCACCGTGCGGGTGCCCGAATTGACGATCACAACATCAAGCCCCTGCCGTGCGGCTGCAAGCGCTGCGGCCATGGCAACCTCACCATAAGGCGTGTCACTGGCGAGAATGTTGCGCACACTGGTGCCGCCGCCGTTGGAGCCAATCACGCCAGTGATATCGATCCCTGCCTGTTTGAAAAGGCCGCTTTCGATTGAGACAGCAAAGGGTGCGCCGTAGAGACTATTGCCCCATTGCGTCACCGAGATTTCATCCGCCGTCGCGACCCCGCCCAAGCCCGCAGCCAAAGTCGTTGCCAGCAGTCCAGCAAGGCCGACAAATCCAGCGCGCATTTCAGACATCATCGGCGTGCATTTCTTCTGTTTGCGGCGCACGTTTTAAAACTCAGCTTTGCGGACCGGACAAGCACTGGTGGCTCAGCGTGGCGCATCCAACCCGATGTCGACCGCAGGTGCCGACTGCAAGGGCTTGCTTGTTGACACATAATCCACGCCGGTTTCTGCAATCGCGGCGATTGTATCGAGGCGAATTCCCCCCGATGCCTCGATTGCGGCACGACCAGCGACGTGTCCAACAGCCTTCAGAATTTCCGGGATTTGCATGTTGTCGAGCAGAATGACATCGACACCTGCAGCGCAGGCCTCGACAACTTGCTCCATGCGGTCGCATTCAATTTCAATTTTGCTGAGAACCGGCGCCTTCTGTTTTGCGCGGCGCACGGCTTCTGTAATGCTGCCACATACGGCGATATGATTGTCCTTCAAGAGAACGCCGCTATCGAGCCCAAGGCGATGATTGAGAGCGCCACCGCAGGACGATGCGTGTTTTTCCAGCATGCGCAGACCCGGCGTTGTCTTGCGCGTATCCAAAAGGCGCGCCTTTGTATGGGCAATGGCCTTCGCGTATTTCGCAGTCTCGGTTGCAATGCCCGACAGGCGCTGAACGATGTTCAGGGCTGTGCGTTCTGCGGTCAGCAAAGCCTGCGCAGGACCGCTGACAATCATCAGCACATCGCCTTTTTCGACACGCTGGCCATCGCTAACCAGCACCTTGATGTCGCAGGTTGGCTCATATGTTTTGAAAACGGCACCAGCAACTTCAATGCCCGCAATCGTCAGAGATTCCCGCGCATTCATGTGAAACGTGGCCGTGGCAGACGCATCAATCATGATCTGCGCCGTCAGATCAACGCAGCCGATATCCTCCTTGAGCCAGGCTTCGACCATTTTGATAACGGAAAAACGATCATACATTTCGGTCGCCTTTTTGTGCCGACAAGTCTGCATTCCATTTCATGATGACCTCATGGACAATACGGAAACAGAGCTTCGCCAACGAACTTGCCTCGCCTCCCGGCAAGGGCGTATTTCAAAATTCATCCAACCACTTTGGCAAGCAAGATGTAAAGCGTTTGGCTGATACCTGAGGTGGCCTTGGGCTTGCTATCGACGTCCTGACAAAGCTCGCCCCGTCTTTGAGGATCACTCACTTTTCGACGAAGGCCTTTTCGATGACGTAGTCACCCGGTTCACCCGTATTGCCCTCCTCAAAGCCAAGGGCTTCGAGACGCTGGGGCACATCAACCAGCAATTGCGGCGTCCCGCAGAGCATCACACGATCACGGGCCTTATCAAAACTTGGTAGTCCCAGATCTTTAAAAAGCTTGCCGCTGTCGATCAGATCCGTGATGCGGCCTTCGTTCTTGAAGGGCTCGCGCGTGACCGTCGGGTAATAGCGCAGCTTGTCACCGATCAACTCGCCGAGCAATTCATCCTTCGGCAAGTCTTCCTCGATCATTTTGCGATACGCGAGTTCGGCGACCGTGCGCACGCCATGCACGACAATGACCTTTTCAAAACGCTCGTAAGTTTCAGGATCCCGGATCGTGGACAGGAAGGGCGCGAGGCCGGTGCCTGTCGCGAGCAAATAGAGGTTTTTGCCGTCCTTCAGATTGTCGAGCAGCAAAGTGCCCGTCGGCTTGCGGCCAACGAGAATTGAATCATCTGGCTTCAGGTGCTGGAGGCGCGACGTCAAAGGCCCGTTGGGAACCTTGATCGAGAAAAACTCGAGGTTGTCCGCGTAATTTGGCGAGGCGATCGAATAGGCGCGCAGCAGTGGCCGTCCGTCGACCGGCAAGCCGATCATGACGAACTGGCCGTTGCGGAAGCGACAGCCCGGGTCGCGCGTCGTGGTAAAGCTGAAGAGCGTATCGGTCCAATGGTGAACGGCCAAAACCCGTTCCTCGAAGAATGCACTCACAACAAAACCCCAATCTAAACCACTTCATGGCGCTAAGCGGTAACGTCGTCGATCCGACTGTCAACTGCAGCGTCGGCATTTGGGCACGAGAAGCGCCGGGGCAGCTCTGCCCCGCACCACTCGCATAGCAAACCTAAGCGTCTGGCGGCGAGATGCCAGACTGCGGCACATTATTCAAGCAAAAGGCCCGCGCCCCTATCCTGGACCCGGCGACACGCGTCACTGGGTCAGAAAAAGGCCTGCAGGCCGGTCATGGCACGGCCCAGGATCAGCGCATGGATGTCGTGCGTTCCCTCGTAGGTGTTCACCGTTTCAAGGTTCTGGGCATGGCGCATCACCTGATAGGCGCTGTGAATGCCATTTCCACCCAGCATGTCGCGGGCCAGGCGGGCGATGTCGAGCGCCTTGCCGCAATTGTTGCGCTTGACGATGGAGATCATCTCCGGCGCAGCCAGCCCCTCATCAAACAGGCGACCGACCCGCAAGGAGGCCTGCAACCCCAGCGCAATTTCAGTCTGCATGTCGGCGAGCTTTTTCTGAAAGAGCTGGGTCTGGGCAAGTGGACGACCGAACTGCTTGCGTTCGAGCCCATAGGTCCGCGCGCGGTGCCAGCAATCCTCTGCCGCGCCCATCACGCCCCAGGAGATGCCATATCGGGCGCGATTGAGGCATCCGAACGGTCCCTTGAGGCCCGAAACGCCGGGCAGCAGAGCGGCCTCCTCGACTTCGACATTGTCCATCACGATCTCCCCGGTGATGGAGGCGCGCAGGCTCAGCTTGCCCTCAATCTTGGGGGCGGTGAGGCCTTTCATGCCCTTTTCGAGCACAAAGCCCCGGATCTCGCCGTCATGCGCGCTGGACTTGGCCCAGACCACAAACACGTCCGCGATGGGCGCGTTGGAGATCCACATCTTGGATCCTGTCAGGCGATAACCGCCGTCG
>CAIZGQ010000014.1 GCA_903932565.1 uncultured Hyphomicrobiales bacterium | reverse complement strand
GCTCGAAAATCTCAGGCTGCGGCTCAATCGCGAGAATTCGCGCGTCCGGCCCCACGCGCGCCGCGACAAAAAGCGTGTAAGCACCAACATTTGCGCCAATATCGAGGAAGGTGAAGTTTGGCGTCATGTGAGCTTCAAGAAAAGCCCGCTCCGCCACATCAAAATATTGCGGCGTGAACAGAATGCGCCGTTCGCAGACATTGTTATAGGGATAAAGACGCATACGCGCGCCCAGCGTTTCCACATCCAGCGGGCGGCCATAAAGTTGGCTGACGGCGATTTTGCGCAGCAAAAATGCCTGCCGCTTGCCCGCCCAGGAGGCAGACGTCTGGCGCGTCATATCCAGCAGACGGGCCACGGCCCCGCGCGGGGCGTGCATACCAAAGGTCGAGAGATCGTTGCGGAAGACCTGGGCCATCTCGTGTTCTGTATCCCGCGCCCAACTCTTTGACGCCCGAAGGAAAACAACCCCGGCAGTGCGTCGCGAAGCCTCTGCGTATCATGGGCTGCACATCAGCCACAAGCAGCGCCACCACGTTGAGGGCCGCGAGCCCTGCAGCAAATTCGCACCAGCACCTTTGCACGGGGGGTGTGATCGCTTAAGTCTAGGGTTCACCCATCACCAAGAGCCGCTGGCTCACTCAGGTCGTTCATGTCGTTTGTCGAAGCTGCCGCCGCCCCTCTGCGCAAGACGGGCCAGATCAAACTCCACCGCCCGCAAGATTTCGAGGGCATGCGCAAGGCCGGGCGTCTGGCAGCCGAAGCGCTGGACGTGATGACCGCGCTTGTGAAGCCTGGCGTCACCACAGAGTCGCTCGACAAGCTCGCCTTCGAATTCGCGATGGACCACAAGGCCTATCCGGCCCCCCTTGGCTATCGCGGTTTTCGCAAGTCCATCTGCACCTCGATCAACCACGTGGTGTGCCATGGCCTGCCGGATCGCAAGCCCCTGCGTGAGGGCGATATCGTCAATATCGACGTGACACTCATCGTCGATGGCTGGCACGGCGATTCGAGCCGTATGTATTGCGCTGGCGAAATCCCGCGCCGGGCGCAGCGTCTTATCGATGTGACCTACGAATCGTTGATGCGCGGCATTGCCGTCGTGAAGCCCGGCGCTACAACCGGCGACATCGGCGCGACGATCCAGGAATTTGCCGAGGCCGAACGCTGCTCCGTGGTTCGGGATTTTTGCGGACACGGCCTTGGCCGCCTGTTTCACGACGAGCCCAACATCCTGCACTACGGCCGCCATGGCGAAGGCGTGACCCTGAAAGCGGGCATGTTTTTCACCATCGAGCCGATGATCAATCTGGGCCGCCCGCACGTGAAGGTCCTCGCCGACGGCTGGACGGCTGTGACGCGGGACCGATCGCTCTCAGCCCAGTTCGAGCACACGGTGGCCGTGACCGAAACCGGCGTCGAGATTTTCACGCTCTCGCCCGCCGGGCTCAACCAGCCGGTCTGGCCGGACGCCACCAAGCCCAGCCCACCCGCATGAGCGCAGACCCGGGATCGGACCCGGGCGCAGCGGACCAGCCCCATTATGTTGGGCACCGCCAGCGCCTGAGAGACCGCTTCCGGGACACTGGCGAGCGTGGAATGGCGGATTACGAGCTATTAGAGCTGGTTTTGTTCCAGTCGATCCCGCGCCGCGACGTGAAGCCGCTGGCAAAGACCCTCATCCACCGGTTTGGCTCCTTTGCCGAGGTGCTGGGCGCGCCCGTCGCGCGCCTTCAGGAAATCGACGGCATCAGCGAGCGGGTTGCCCTTGATCTCAAGCTGATGGAAGCCGCCGCCCGCCGCATGACCCATGGCGCTGTGCGCCAGCGGACGTCGATGAGCTCTTGGAAGGACGTCATCGATTATTGCCGGACCGCCATGGCCTTTGCCGAGCGGGAAGAATTCCGCGTTTTGTTCCTCGACAAACGCAATGGGCTGATCGGCGACGAGCTGCAGGGCACCGGCACCATCGACCACACGCCGGTCTATCCGCGTGAGGTGGTGCGCCGGGCGCTGGAAGTGGGCGCGACGGCCATCATATTGGTCCACAACCATCCGTCGGGCGACCCGACACCCTCATCCGCCGATGTGAAGATGACGCAGGACATCATCGGCATCGCCAAGCCCATGGGGATCGCAGTTCACGACCACATCATCGTGGGCCGCAACGGACACGCAAGCCTGCGCGGGATGAATTTGATTTGAGGGGGACGCGTCACCCTCTGCCTTGGGAGAGCGTGGTCGGCGGATGCCGACCGGGTGAGGGTAGAAGCAGCCTCCTCACAACCCCAGATAAGCTTTCCGCACGCCATCATTTTCCAAAAGCTCAGCGCCCGTGCCCGACAGCGTGATGCTGCCATTTTCCAGCACATAGGCATGCGTTGCGAGCCGCAGCGAGGCCGCAACATTCTGCTCCACCAGCAGGCACGTCAGGCCGTCGGCGTTTAGATTGCGCACGATCTGCAGCACTTGCGACACCATTGCAGGCGACAGGCCGAGCGATGGCTCGTCGAACATCACAAGTTCCGGCTCGCCCATCAGGCAGCGCGCAATCGCAAGCATCTGCTGTTCACCGCCCGACATGGTACCCGCCGCCTGATGCTGGCGCTCGGCAAGTCGCGGAAACAAATCAAACATCCGGGCAAGATTGGCCTGCGCTTTGGCTTTGGCGCGCGGCAGCATCGCCCCCATGGAGAGATTTTCGCGCACGCTCAACGTGGGGAACACCTGCCGCCCTTCAGCGACCTGTCCAAGCCCCAGATTGCAGACCTCAAAGCTCGGCAGGCCGGTAATATCGCGATCCTTAAAGGTGATCTTGCCTTCGCGCACCGGAAGCATCCCGGCAATGGCGCGGATGAGCGATGTCTTTCCAGCACCGTTGGCCCCAACAATGGCGACAATTGCACCTTTTTCAACGTCGAGTGACACGTCCGACAGGGCTTGCGCGTCGCCGTGAAACAAATCGAGGCTTTCAATCTTCAGCATCAGCCGAGTGCCTCTTCACCAAGATAAGACGTGATCACCTGGGGATTTTGCGTCACCTCCACCGGCGTGCCTTCGGCAATGCTGGCGCCGTGGTTGAGCACATGCACGCGATCCGCCAAGGCCATCACAGCGCGCATGACGTGTTCAATCATCACGATTGTGATGCCATCCTCGCGGTTCAGCGTGCGCAACGTGGCAACGGCCTGATCTGTTTCAGAGGGGCGCAGGCCCGCCATGACTTCGTCAAGCAACAGCATCTTCGGCTTAGTCGCCAGCGCGCGCGCCACTTCCAGCCGCTTGCGATCCGGCAGCGTCAACGAGCCCGCTTTCTGCGCGCGCTTGTCCCAAAGATCGAGCTTGCGAAGCACCTCGCCTGCAAGGATCTTTGCGGAGGCCACGTCGGGCTCGCGCAGCAAAGCGCCGATCGTGGCGTTTTCAAACACGGTGAGGGCTGGAAACGGCCGCACGATCTGGAATGTGCGCGCAAGTCCGCGCTGGCAAATGATGTCGGGTCGCAAGCCG
>CAIZGQ010000013.1 GCA_903932565.1 uncultured Hyphomicrobiales bacterium | reverse complement strand
TCGCCAACCTCATGGCCATCGCGGTCCACCAGCTTGAGCTCGTAACCTGGGACCCGCCGCCCCGCAGAGCCGGGCTTTTGTGCATCCTGGCTGTTGGACACATAAATGTGCAGCACCTCGGTGGAACCCATGCCTTCGACGATGGTGAGGCCGCTCAGGCGTGTCCAGGAGTCAGCGACATCTTGTGACAAAACTTCTGCTGCCGATAAGCAAAGTTTCAGGCTGGAGAGGTCGGCAGTCTGCGCTTCCGGCGCATTGGTCAAAGCTCTATACAGCGTGGGCAAGCCAAAAAACATAGTTGGGCGCCAGGTGCGGATCGCTTCATAAATTGGCGCCGCCTTTGGTTGGCCCGGAAGCAAAATCGCCGTCGCGCCGACGCAGAACGGAAACGTCAACGAATTGCCAAGACCATAGGCAAAGAAAATTTTTGGCACGGAAAGAACCACGTCATCCGGCGTCATTTTCAAGATGTGTTTGCTGAATGAATCCGCCGTGTAGGCCAGATCGTGCTGCAGATGGACGATACCCTTTGGCCGTCCCGTGGATCCGGACGAATATTGCCAGAAGGCCATATCATCGCGGTGCGTGTCCGCCGCCACAAGGTTGCCATTGTACTTCAACAGCAGAGCAGATGCGCTCACCATCGAGATAGCACTGTCCTGTGGCGCGCTTCCATTTGAGATGATCGCTGTGCGCAATTGCGTTCCAGCACAGGCTCGCAAATTAAATCGATCGCAGAATTCGCTATCAACGATGGCGACACGCGCGCCCGTATCCTGCAGATAAAATTGCAGCAGATCGGACGGCGTCAGCGTGTTGATGAGGACGGGCACCAGTCCAGCCCTTATGGCGCCAAAAAATGCAGCCGGATAGGTTGGGCTGTCATCCAGAAACAGCAAGACGCGGTCGCCGCGTTCGAGGCCAAGGTCGAGCAGGGCCTCGCCATATTGTGCGGCCAGTGTGCAAAGTTCGGCATAGCTGAGCGTTGCAACCGGCCCGGTGACAGCCACATGTGCGCCGCGCCCGCGCGCCAGATTGTCAAAGAGGATATTGCTCGCGTTATAGCGTTCAGAGATCGAAAACCCGATTTCTGACGCTGCCAATTGGAAATGAGGCTCGGTTGGCATGGGCAGGCCACTTTGTCAGACCAACGCATGCCGGTGATCCGTCACGACAGCTAGGATCACCTTTATCATTTTGTCCAGCAAAGCAAGTCTCGACAGACTTAGGCGAAATGAAACGCTAGTGTCGAACTCATATCGCGCTTTGCAGTCAATCAAGGAGAAGGGATTGGGCGCAAGCAAAGTGTCCGCGAGACGTCGGACAAACGCATCCCAAGGACGAATTTATGTTTTGCCGCGGTCCGATGGGCGCACCGCGTTCATCAAGGCGGTCGCAAAGCGTTAACTATGCCGCCTTGGATTGCTGAATGTAGGAGCTGACCATCCGGACAATCGCGTCAACGGATTTGAAATTCTCAGGCGTCAGGTCTGTCTGCGAAATCGTAAAGTCAAACTCTGCTTCGACCCCAAGCATCAGCCCGACAAGGTCCATGGATGTCAGACCGATGTCCGCGAGATGCGCTTGCGGCGTCACGTCCGCACGGATGGAATTTTGCTGAAGGATGCCTTCAACCAGCGCCAGGATCTGGCTCTGTGCCTCTGCAATCGAAACTCGCTTCATCGCTCTGCCACCAATGACCTGTTGTATATTCATTCTTTGATACCAGAGATTTATTAGAAATGCAGTGACTGCTTCCACAAAAGGTCGGAATTAAAAAATTAACCTTGATTTTGTGAATAAATAACCTGCGTTCAAGCTATTAATTCAATGTCGATATAAATGGTATTTAATCGTCAAGGTTAATCTGGCATGGCCACCTGCGACGTCGTGTAAACTATTACGGCTGATCTAAAATTTGCTATGTATGAGGTCATGTTGGTAGCACATGAAGCGCTCGCTGTTATGCAGATCGCGGCTGGTACCAAATAAGGAGCGCAGGTTCCATGTCGATAAATGTTTTAATGCCGAACGAGGCACGTGCACCAAGCAGCGCCCGCGTGCCGGGCAAAGTTCCTTTGGCAATTGCGCCTGATTTCAACACACGTGTGAGAGCTGTTGCCGACATTGCCGCACAGCATGCCGACAGTGTTGATCGCGAGAGCAGGTTCCCAAAAGAATCTTTCGATGCCTTGCGCGCTCACAGGTTGCTAGCCGTTCTGGTGCCGCGCCAGTTTGGTGGCGAAGAGGCCTCGATCCAAGATGTGAGTGATATGTGTTACGCGCTTGGTCGGGTTTGCTCGTCCACGGCACTTATATTCGCGATGCATCATATCAAGCTCGCCTGCTTGGTCCGCCACGGAACAGGTAGTGCCTGGCTTGAAAATTTGATGCGCCGTGTCGCAGCGGAACAAATGCTTCTTGCTTCATCCACGACGGAAGGGATGAACGGCGGAAACGTCCGCTCCAGCGCCGCGGCTGTTGAGCGTGATGGCGCAGGAATTTCTTTAAACCGCGCTGCAACCGTCATGTCTTATGGACGAGAGGCCGATGGCCTCTTGACGGTCGCGCGCCGCGCACCTGATACAGCATCCTCAGACCAGGTCCTCGTCGCGTTTACACGTGATGATTACACACTGGAATGGACGGGTGGCTGGGAAACGCTTGGCATGCGGGGCACCGGGAGCGCTGGGTTCGACCTGAAAGCCCACGGCGTCGCAGATCAGGTTTTTGCTGAAAGTTATGACAAGATTCATGCGCAGACCATGATCCCTTACGCGCATATTTGCTGGGGCTCGACCTGGGCTGGCATTGCTGCAGCGGCAGTTGATCGCGCCCAGGCATTTGTTCGAAAAGCGGCCCGTCAATCTGGGGGCAAAATGCCACCGGGTGCCTCACACGTGACATCGGCGAAGCGCTCGTTGAATAAGTTGCGCGCGTTGCTGACCTCGAGCATGGACCATTTCAGCTCTATCCAGCTCGATGAAAAAGCAATTTCATCCTTGGCATTTCAATCGGCGATCACCTTGCTGAAAGTTGAAGCTTCCGAGCTGGCGCTGGCAACAGTGATGAGTTCCGTGCGTGCCTGCGGCCTGTCTGGGTACCGCACGGACGGGGAGTTTAGCGTTGGTCGTCAGTTGCGCGATATTTTATCGGCGCCCTTGATGATCAACAATGATCGCATCCTCGCCAACATTGAAACCGTAACGCTGATGAGTGGCGCACCCCTTGGTTTGCGTGACTGATTTTCTTCTGAATGTTTGCGGTTGGAGACCTGAAATGAACCTCGCTATTAAGACACCATTGCAAAGTGAAGTTGAGCCCGTGGCCGACCCGCTTGATCATTTGTTTGACTCGCTGTTTCACCCCATGGGTGCCGATGGCGTTTATGCTCGCACGGGCCTTTATGAAGATGTCATCGAGCGGTTGGCTGCATTGATCACGCGGCATCGCGAATCCGACACGGAGGTCGTGCGCTTTCCGCCGGTCATGAGCCGCGCCATGCTTGAGAAATCTGGCTATCTGAAGAGCTTTCCGAACCTTTTGGGGTGTGTCTGCGGCCTGCATGGCTCCGAGCAGGATATCAACGCTGCCGTGTCGCGCTTTGAAAAAGGTGGCGACTGGACATCATCCCTGTCACCTGCGGATCTCGTACTGTCGCCTGCGGCATGTTACCCGGTTTATCCCATTGCCGCGAGCCGCGGCGCGCTTCCGGACGGTGGCCTGCGCTTTGATGTCTCGGCGGATTGCTTTCGCCGCGAACCATCAAAGATTTTAGATCGGTTTCAATCGTTCCGCATGCGTGAATATGTTTGCATCGGAAACCACGATGATGTGGCGACATTTCGCGAACGGTGGATGGTGCGCGCCCAGGCACTTGCAACCGATCTCGGCCTGACGTTCAAGGTTGATTATGCCAGTGATCCGTTTTTTGGCCGTGTTGGCCAGATGAAGGCGATCAGCCAAGTGCAACAATCCCTGAAGTTTGAGCTTCTTGTCCCGCTTCGTGGGGAAGATAAGCCGACAGCATGCATGAGCTTCAACTATCATCGCGATCATTTTGGTCTGACGTGGGACATCAAGGATTCAGATGGCAATCCGGCCCACACGGGATGCGTCGCCTTTGGCATGGACCGTCTGGCAGTTGCGATGTTCCAGACGCACGGAACGGAAGTCGCCAAATGGCCTCAGACCGTTCGCTCTTTGCTGGCGTTTTAAATGCACGGCCCGTCGCTTCTGAAAAGTCGCTCTGCCGCAAAGGTCCTTGTTGATCAGCTTGTGCTTCACGGCGTCAAGCATGTGTTTTGTGTGCCGGGTGAATCTTATTTGCCCGTGCTTGATGCGCTTCGTGATTGCGATATCACTGTCACGGTGTGTCGGCACGAAGGCGCGGCAGCAATGATGGCAGAGGCTGTTGGCAAAACGACGGGGCGGCCTGGAATTTGTTTCGTGACACGCGGACCCGGAGCAACCAATGCGGCTGCGGGCATTCACATCGCGCAACAAGATTCGTCACCGATGATCATGTTTGTCGGCCAGATCGAGAGTGCGTTTCGGGATCGCGAGGCATTTCAGGAGCTGGATTATCGGGCAGTCTTCGGCAGCATGACGAAATGGGCGACCGAGCTTGATGATGCGACGCGCGTTGCAGAATATGTCTCGCGGGCGTTTCAGACAGCGACGAGCGGCCGGCAGGGGCCAGTTGTCATTGCGCTGCCAAAGGACATGCTGAGTGAAGTTGTCAAC
>CAIZGQ010000012.1 GCA_903932565.1 uncultured Hyphomicrobiales bacterium | reverse complement strand
GGCCCAGCGTCTCTCTGGCGGCGAACAGCAGCGCATTGCAATCGCCCGCGCGCTCCTTGCCAAACCCGACTGGCTGTTTCTGGACGAGGCCACCGCCGCGCTCGACGAATTGAGCGAGGCCGCGATCTACAAAACGCTGGCTGAGAAACTGCCCGGAACAACCCTCGTGTCCATCGGCCATCGCAGCACGCTGACAAGCTTCCACACCCGCCAGGTTTCAATGCAGCCAGGTGCCAACGGCGTCTTTGTGCCGCAAGATGCAAGTGCGGCCGCTGCTGCCGAGTAACGGCCAATGATAAAGACGTGTGACCCGGGGGATCGACCTGATGACAACCGTCCGGTCGTCCCGTCACGTCACGCGATTTTGGTTTCGCGAAGCCAATGCACCGTGGCTTCAAGGCCTGCTTGCAACGACACGGTCGGGCGGTAATTGATCAGCTCGCCGGCTGCTTCAATGGACAACACCCGTCTGGAATAACCGGTGGGTTGGTCGGCCTCATAAACCGGAAATATTCCGTTCGCCATGACCTTCGAAATCGTGTCTGCGAGATGTGAGATAGATGTCTCCACCCCCGAAGCGATATTCATCATGGCACCGTGAAAGGCGACATCGCTGGTGACGGCATCTGCAATCGCGCGCGCTGCGTCCGTGACATAGACAAAGTCCCGCGTGGCATTGCCATTGCCCCAGACCTGAAAGCCCGCACCGGGGGCCGTCCGCATGGCCTTTGTCAGAAGCGCCGGCACCACATGTGAACTGGTGTCATTGAAGTGATCAAAAGGGCCATACAGATTTGACGGGATCAAGGTGACGACGTCGATATCTCGTCCGAGACAAAGCTTGTTCGCAGCCAAAGAAACAGCAGATTTTGCAAGTCCATACGTCCCCGTGTCTCCAGAGGGCAAACCCGTCAGCATGTTTCGTTCAAGCAGCGGCAGAGGACTGTCGTCCGGGTAGGAGCAAGGTGTTCCCACAAGCAATAGTTTTTTGACGCCACGTCCAATACAGGCATTGATAACGTTCAATCCCATTGCATAATTGTCGAAAAACGCAGCGATCGCATGATCGCGTAAATATTTCACACCTCCAACATTTGCAGCCAGGTGCACCACGACATCGCAATCTTCGAAGGCTGCAGATATGGCAGACGACGAAAGCAAATCGCAGGCTGATCTAAGGATAGGCTTATAATTGATCAAGCGCTTTTGAAATTCGACTTGCAGGTTTCTGCCCAGAAAACCATTTGCCCCCGTGACCGCAACCCTCATCTCAGACCCCTGCGCGTTCAAACTTGAGGCTGCGATCATCTTTTTTCGATGCCACAAGAGCGTAAAGTGATGCTAATTTTTGAGTGACAATCGGCGCAGAATGCAGTTTCACGATATTCTCTTGATGCGCCGTTACCAATTCGAGGTTGGGATAATCCCCATTGATGATTTCGACAAAATGTTTTGCTATTGCCTCATAATCGTTCCCAAGTTCATTTTTGTATAAGGCAATACTGCTGAACATCGTATCTGGAGAATACCTGTACACGTTCATCGAACGCGCATCAGAGGTCACCGCTGGCGCGTCATAGGCCGCAATATCCGAAAGGACAGCTGACCCGGATTGTCCAACTTCAAAATAAGGCAGGATAAAAAGATCAGCCTTCTGAAAGTAATAAGCCTGCTCCTGACGTGTCTCTAGAAAACCCGTCACGATGACTTTGTTCTGCAATCCAAAATCATCGATCTTTCGCAGGATGTCTGCCCAATACGCTTCAAAGCTTTTATCTTTGGGGTGGCCGCCACCCACAAATACCAATTTGAACCTCTCCGGCAAATGGCGAAACGTTTCTAGAGCGTGCAAATGCCCTTTGTAACTGTTGATGAAGCCAGCCAGAACGACCCAAATATCCTTTGGTTTTTTTGG
>CAIZGQ010000011.1 GCA_903932565.1 uncultured Hyphomicrobiales bacterium | reverse complement strand
GGACGATCGACCTCCAGCCCGTAAACGGCGACGGACCCGCTGGTCGATTTTTCAAATCCAGCGATGATCCGCAGCAAGGTTGACTTTCCGCAGCCTGATGCGCCCAGAAGGCAGACAAATTCACCTTTTGTGATGGTGAGATTGACGCCGCGCAGCGCATCCACCGCGCCATTGGTCGCAACAAATTGCTTGCTGAGGTTTGTGACTTGCAGCGTGGGTGGCGCGCTATTTCGCACGGGCGTGTCAAGCATTGTGTTGCGGGTTCCACGCCAAGAAGTGGTTGCTGATCGCCAGCAAAATGCGATCTGAAATATAGCCCGTGATGCCGATCACGATCATGCCGGTGATCACGAGATCAGTGCGCGACAAGGTGCGCCCGTCCATGATCACGGCACCCAATCCCTCCGGCACACCGGTCATTTCACCCACGACAATCAAGATCCAGGCAAAACCGGCGCCAAGTCGCAGGCCGTTGAAGATGCTGGGAAGTGCCGCCGGCAGGACGACCGCGCGAAACATGTGCGAGCCGCTGCAGCCGAGCATTTCGGCTGCTTCAAACAAACGCACATCAACCGACTTTACGCCGAAAACGGTGTTCAACAGGATCGGGTAAAACGCGCCCAGGAAGACGAGAAAGATTGCGGACTTTGGGCCGAGGCCAAAGAAAATCATCGAGAGTGGAAGCCATGCTGTGACTGGGACCGGTCGCAGCAGCGAGAGCATCGGATCCAACATAGCGCGCAGCAGGGGCATGCGGCCCAACATCAACCCGAGCGGAATGCCTGTAATGGCCGCCAGGAAGAAGCCGCCGTAAACGCGCTCGACCGATTTCCAGAAATGGATGGGAAGGCTGGCGCTATAGGCATCGTCATAAATGCCGCCGAATGCAAAGTCCCACATCATGACGGCGACGCCGGACGGCGGCGGGATAAGCCGCGTACCAGTCCACCGCACCATGACGTCCCAAAGGCAAACAAGTGCGACCGGCACAATGGATGCCAGCACGATGGACTTCAGCCTTTGGCCCCAAGCATTTTTGAGGGCCGTGGCGGTCTTTGGTGTCGCGTGGGTCACCGCGCTTTTGGCTGGCGCGGCAACCGCAAGGTGGTCGCTCATCTGGACCTCAGGACGCTGCCAGCGCTTTCACAAAGCTCGGCTCGATGAAGGTCTTGTAATCGGGCAATTGGCGAATTTGCTTTTTCGCCAGCATTTGCGAGCCGTAATAAGGCGCCTGGGTCATGAACTTGTCGTCGATGTTCCAGGTTAGCTCCACATTTGGCGCGGCTTTTTCAATGGATGCTTTCTGCTGGCCAAGTTTGCTCATCGCCATTTCAACGAAGGCGTCGCGATTGCCCATCGCATATTCGGTTGCCTTGCGGTGCATGGCGAGGAAGGTCTTGATGAGGGCGGGATCGGTTTCAATCAAGGCGCGGCGCGTGGTCAGCACCATGTTGAGAGAGCCGGTAGGGGTCGAATAGGGATATTCGACGATCTTGCCGACGCCCTTGGCGAGGCTGATGCCGGCTGCGGGTTCCGCGCCGACATAAGCGTCCACGTCCCCACGCTCCAGCGCCGGTGCCATATCCGAGAATAGGATGCGGATGGGCGTGATGTCAGAGATGCTCATGCCTTCCGCCGCAAGGCGATCAAGGATGACCACTTCCTGCGTCGAGCCCGGCAGGATCGCGACTTTCTTGCCCTTGAGGTCCTTGATGGAATTGATGCCCGAGTTGATGCCTGCCACCACCGCCATGCCACGATTGCAGGCCGCGCCAATGACGACCACCGGCTCACCATTTGCCCCACCCAGCGTGGCGGCCGCGAGCCCATAAATGCCGAAATCCACGCTTCCGGTTACAACCGCGTTCTTGCCGTCGGTCGGGCTTTCGAACGGGATAACCTCGACGTTGAAGCCCGCAGGCAGGAATTTCTCATAAAAATAGGGCGTGATGCCGTGAATGAGCTTGAGGGTCCCGACCTTGATGGTGCGGTCTGCTGCTGACGCGCTGAGGCTGGTGCTGGAGAGCGCAGCGGCGGACGCCGCCAGACGCAAGAAATCACGGCGTGACGTGGAATACATGGTGGTGTCCTCTGATCGACAAATCCGGCGTGCCAGAGACTAGGTGCGGTGCAATATTTTCAAAAGTTTATTCTTTAAATAGGAACGATAAGCTGCTCTTATAGTCCGATCATGCTCTCGCCCCTCGATCTTCGCCTGCTGCAAGCCTTTATCGTGCTGGTCCAAACGGGGAGTTTTTCCGAGACCTCGAGACGTCTTGGGCGGACGCAGCCCGCTGTCAGTTTGCAGCTGCGCCGCCTCGAAGAAGTGACCGGGGCGGCGCTCTTCACAAAGGTCGGCCGCAAGCTCGTGCTGACAGACCATGGTGAAGTGGTGCTGGGCTACGCCCGAACCATCATGGGCCTGCAGGATGAGTTGCAGGCGAGGCTAGCCGCCCCCAAGCTCGACGGGCGGGTGATCCTCGGCATCCCGGACCTATATGCGGCCTATGTCCTGCCGGCCATCCTGTCCGATTTTCGCCGGGCCTACCCGAAAGTGAACGTGGAACTCCGCTGTGCACTGTCCAGCAAGCTGATGAGCGCCTTCGAGCACGACGAAATTGATCTGGCTATTGTGACGGGTATGCCCGCCTTCCGTGATGGCGAGCTGGTCGCGCAGGAGGAACTGGTTTGGGTGACAGGCGAGACCAGCATGGTGCACGGGGAAAACCCGGTGCCGCTCGCGGTGCTCCCACCGGGCAACATTTTTCGTGATTTTGGCCTTGTGGCGCTTGAGCGGATCGGGCGGACGTGGCGGCTCGCCTGCGTGAGCGAAAGCATAGGTGGCCTTCAGGCGGCCGTTTTTGCCGGGATTGCGGTCAGCATAGTCGGCCGAAGTTCGGTCCTGCCGGGCATGCGAGAACTGGGCCGGAGCGACAGTTTTCCGCCCTTGCCAAAGGTCGACCTGGTGATGTTTCGGGCCGCGCGCCGACCAAACCCTGCGGCAGGTGCCTTGGCAGACTTCATCGTCCGCCATTTTGCCAATTCACACCTGGCCCCGCTCTCGCGCGCGGTGCGGACCCAGGCTGGCAGCGGCTCGCATGAGTAGGTGGGCGTAATCTGTGGGAACCCGTAGTCCACCTGGAAACGAGCACTTCAAGCCACAGAGTGAGCAATGATGCTTATTTACCATAATTCACGCCATATTAACTGATGCTGGCGCTGTGCCTTGTTGCCAAGTCGAAGGTGGTATATCCGATCTAAAGACTTGGGTAACCTTCATAAAGTTCGAGTTAATGCCTTCGGTAACCTGTACGATCATCGCGATGAACGAGGCGGATCGGATTGCCAACACGATTCAGTCCGTTCAAGGCCTCGTCAGCGAGGTGCTAGTGATTGATGGCGGCTCGAGCGACAACACCGTTGCGATTTGTGAAGGGCTGGGTGCACGCGTCATTCACAATCCCTGGCACGGATTTGGTCCGCAGAAGCGGGTAGCCGAAGAGCAGGCGAGCCACGATTGGATCCTGAATCTCGACGCGGATGAATGTCTCAGCCCGGAATTGTATCGTGAGATCAAGCAACTTCTGGTGTCAGACATTCCGACTGAACGGGTGTTTCAGACGCGGATTCGGGTCGTCTACCCCAAAAACGAGATGCCAGCTCCGTTTGCAGATTTTCACAATTATATCCGGCTTTACAACCGCACCAGCACCCGCTTTCGCAACAGCCTGACGCATGATGAAGTTTTGCCCACGGATGACGTCGTTCAGTTACGCGGCGAGATTTTACACCGAAGCTATCGCTCCGTGAGCCATATCGTGCGCAAGTTTCTTGATTATGCCGAGTTGCAGAAAAAAGAGCGCGGTCAGACGCGACGGATTGGTACATTTCGGATCGCAGTGGAACTGCCTTTCCAGTTCTTCAAGTATTATTTCCTACGTCGGCATGTGTTTGGCGGGCGCGCAGGATTTGTATATGCCATGACTCTGGCGGTCTCACGCTGGTTGCGCCTCGTCATGATTGCAGGTTGGTAGAATGGGTGTGCTCTCAACATTCGCGCGCAAGCGCTGGCAGACAGCACTGTGGCAAGATCCGCAGTCGATGCTTAGCCTCATGGGGCGTCTGCTGTCTGATCAGGGCGTTCGGCATTGGAAGGGCTATGTGGCGGCTTTCGTCTGCATGGGGCTTATGGCGGCGGGCACCGCTGCGTCCGCCTGGATCATGCGCGACGTCATCAACCGCGTTTTTATTGAAAAGCAGGTCAGCGCGCTTTGGATCATCGCGGGCGCACTGGTTGTTATCAGCATTATCAAAGGGCTCGCGACCTATGGGCAGCAGGTCATCCTGGCTCACATCGCGAACGCCATCGTTGCTAACGTCCAGAACCGCATCTTCAAGAAGATGATGAACATGAGCGTCGCCTACTATGCCGCGCATCACTCGACGGATTTTATCGCGCGCCAGTCGTTTGTGTCGCAATCGGCAAGCTCGGCGCTCAATCTGCTCATCACGGCGGCGTCGCGCGATACCCTCACCATGATCGGGCTTGCAGCCGTCATGATTGTGCAGGATCCGTTGATGTCATTGCTTGCACTGGTGTTCATGCCAGCTGCGGTTCTGGGCACACGCAAACTTGCTGGTCGGGTCCGCAAGGTGATGATGACGGAGTTCGCGGGCTTTGCGAACCTGATGCACTCCATGGCGGAAGCGAGTCAAG
>CAIZGQ010000010.1 GCA_903932565.1 uncultured Hyphomicrobiales bacterium | reverse complement strand
GCTGACGACAATCGCGCCGAGAGGAGAAATGTTACCATGCGTGCCGGCGGATGAGGTTATGGTGTAATGATTAATGTTGAATGAGGCGACAATGGTGTGGTTAGCGTGCACGGCGGAAAATACATAGGGCAGAGTTGAGGTGCCAACTGAAACTCCGTCGACTAAAATGTTAGCGACGTGATAGCCGCAAGTGCTCGGCAGCCTCGGTGAGGATTCGGGTTTCCGTGGTCTCGTGCTGCGGCATGTCCAAACGCTACACCGCTGTGCCGCGTCGTGAAAGCGGGCCGCTCAGGTATCGACCAGGCCCGATGTGTCGCCCGACGCCTGTGAGGTGCCTGTCCCATGTGGCAGCCCAAGATATTCGGTGGAGCGCATTTCGATCAGCCGCGATTCCGTGCGCTCGAATTCGAAAACTTCGCGTCCCTCGGTGGCCACATAAAGCCCTGTGGGCTCGGCAGCCGCCGACGCAACGAGCTTGACATGCATGTCGTAGAGCGCGTCGATCAGCCAGATGAAACGACGTGCCTCATTGCGGCGGGGCTGATCCATGATCGGGATGCCATCGAGCACCAGCGTGTGAAAATCCCGCGCCAGCGCCACATAATCGCCCGCACCCAGCGGCACTTCGCAGAGTTCGTGAAAACTGAACCGCGCCACACCATTGGCCGCTTGCGGCACATGCACGGCGCGGCCCATGACGGTGATATCAACCGGCTTGCCGCGCGCATGGCCTGACAGCGCCCGGAAGGCCTCGTCCAGCGCCCGCGTTGCGGCCTCATCCGCCGGCACATGGAACACCTGGGAGCCGGACAATTTCTCAAGACGGAAATCGGTCCGCGATTGCAGGTTGACCACGTCCATCTTGGTTTGCAGCAGTGCGATGAACGGCAGAAACAGCGCGCGGTTGAGGCCGCCCTCGTACAAGCGCGACGGCTCGACATTGGAGGTCGCCACCACGACCACGTTGCGTGCAAACAGCGCCGTGAAGAGGCGCCCGAGGATCATTGCATCGGCGATATCGGTGACCGCGAACTCGTCAAAACATAGCAGCGATCCGCCATCGGCAAGCGCATCCGCCACAGGCGCAATCGGGTCATCCCCCTTATGCTGGCCGAGCTTCTTTTCCTGCCGCCAGACATGGATGCGCGCGTGGACGTCAGCCATGAACGCATGGAAATGCACGCGGCGTTTATCTGGAATGTCAGCGGCCTGAAAGAACAGGTCCATCAGCATGGTCTTGCCGCGACCGACCTGGCCGTGAATGTAAACGCCCTTGGGTGTGCCCTTGCCAGACCGTTTCTTGCCGAACATCCAGCCCAGAGCGGAGGATTTGTTGGCAAGCCGGTACTCGGACATCTCATCGAGAAGCGTCTGCAACCGCGTGGCAACAGCGGCCTGTGCAGAATCCCGCTCCAGATGTCCATCACGGATCAAAGCGGCGTAGAGATCCAGCAGGCGTGGCAAGGCGTGTCTCTCATGGCATCATGTTGCCACGCTACCTAACTGCACGGCCGCGCCGGGGCAAGGCACGCCTTGCCCGTATATCGGGCAACAGGATTTGAAGGCAGGACCTAAAGACATGAACGAAACCGAAATCCGCGCCGGTGAAACGCTGCTTGAAATGCCAGACTCCTTTGACGCTGGCGTCTATTTCATCGGTGTGATTCACACACCGTGGACACAGCGTGGCGCGTGCCCCAAGCAAGGCGACCCGCGCGAAGGCCCAGACTGTCGGATCGACATTGCGGACGCATTTCTCCCGGCACTGGCTGCTCTCGAAAGCCAGAGCCACGGCCAGGTCCTGTACTGGATGGACCGGGCGCGCCGGGACCTTGCCACCCAATCTCCGAAAGCTGATGGCGCGACGCGCGGAACATTCTCCTTGCGCTCGCCCAACCGCCCCAACCCAATCGCGTCATCGCTCGTGACCATCGTCAGCGTTGGCGCGGATCATGTGATCGTGCGGGGATTGGATTGCCTCGATGGCACGCCGCTCATCGACCTGAAGCCCGAAAAATGCCCGGAATGGGCCAAGGACTAAGTCGAGATCGAGACCTTGGTCTCGCGGTTCACGCGGCTGCGAGCCGGAACAGCATGTCGAAATACTCGCCGACATAAATTCGCAGCCATGGCGCGAAAGCCTCCGGCGTGTGGGCGATTTCGGCCTGCAAATCATCGGGTGAGAGGAAGCGAACATCCATCACTTCGTCCGGGTCCGGCGCCATGGTTGCAACCCGGAGGGCTGCGTCATCGCCCTCAACGTGGCCTGCATAGGCTGACACCAGTTCGTGCTCGATGAGGCCGTTGCCAACATCAGCGCGATACAGCACCTGCCCGACAAAGTGCAGATCGCAGTCGACACCAAGCTCCTCGCGCAGGCGGCGGCGCGCGGCAACGGCTGTCGCCTCGTCCTTGCGCGGATGGGAACAGCACGAGTTCGCCCAAAGGCCGGGGCAATGATATTTCCCCAGCGCCCGGCGCTGCAGCAGAACGCGCCCGCGATCATCAAACACGAAGACGGAAATTGCCCGGTGCAGCAGCCCTTTGCGATGGGCCTCCAGCTTGTCCATGAGGCCGATATCGACGCCCTGACGATCTACCAGAACAACCTGCTCGTCGCTGTCGCGCATGGCGCGCCCGCCTCCTGCAATAACTCGAACGATCCGCCCTGGCGACGTCCCCTAGCTTGAGACTACAGCACCACTCATTGCGCGCAAACCGCCGCGTCGGCGGCAGGGCACGACGCCCCGCGCGGCTTGAGATGTTGTTAAGCTTTAGCTGTTAATTCCTATCTGTATAAACGTGTCCTGGATACCGTCATGGATTTCCGCCAGATCAATCGTGTCGAAACGAAAATGTCGGCACAGCTGGTGTTCGATGATGATGCCGCTCCACAGCACTGTCAGGTTCGCAACCTCTCCAAGAACGGCGCGCGCCTCTACATTTCAGCGCAGGTCCGACTCCCGGCGGAATTCGACCTTGATATTCCCGATCTCGGACGTCGTCACAAATGCCGCACGCGCTGGCGGCGCTCGGATGCGCTGGGTGTTGAATTCATGGAAGTCGATGTTCCCGCCTTTGCCGACATGGGATCCGACTTCCCCGAGATCGGGCTCGATGTGATTGATCAATTGCGCGAACTGGAAGACGAGAACCGCAGATTGCTGAAGTTGCTGTTGGACGTCTGCCGGGCCGAGGGCGCGCGTGACTCAATTGCATTGGAATATGGCGTCGACGAATTGCTGATCCGCGCCAAAGCCATTTGACCGCTAAGCCAGGACCAAGCAGGGTTTTGTGAGCGCTTGTTGCGCTGGAGCCCAGCCCTGTTTTGACCTCTGCCCGAACGCCACCAGACGCGTTCATCCGCGCCCATACGCGTTGGATGCCCGTCGATTTTGCCCCGGAAATCTCGCTACATCTTGCGGACGAAGCCACGGCCCTGTGGCAGAAGACCGAAGATGATCTTGATGTGATCGGCCTGCCGCCGCCATTTTGGGCCTTCGCTTGGGCGGGCGGTCAGGCGTTGGCGCGCTATATCCTTGATCATCCAAACCTTGTTGCCGGCAAACGCGTGCTGGATATCGGCTCGGGATCGGGGCTCGTTGCCATTGCCGCGGCAAAATCTGGCGCAGTGCATGTCTGCGCCAACGACATCGACGAATTTGCGATTTGTGCCATCGCTTTAAATGCCCATGAAAACGGCGTCAGCGTCGACGTCGTGCCGGGCGATATGTGCGGACGCGACGATCATTTCGACGTCATCCTGGCAGGTGACATCTCCTACGAACGCGACATGGCGGAGCGTCTGACGTCCTGGCTTGCGCATTTGTCAGCACGCGGAGCGGATGTGCTGATTGGCGATCCGGGACGGGCTTATCTGGACCACGACCGCCTTGAGCCGGTTGCCACCTATGACGTGCCGGTGAACCACTCGCTCGAAGACGCACACATGAAGCCGACGCGGATCTGGCGCTTTCGCACCAGATCCTGACCTAGCTTTCCGCCACTGGCGTTTTATTCCGCCGTCCAACCACCATCGATTGAGATGTTGGAGCCGGTGATCTGCATGGCTGAATCGCTGCACAGGAACACCGCCAGCGCCGCGACCTGATCAACCGTCACGAATTCCTTCGTCGGCTGGGCATGCAGCAGCACGTCATTGATGACTTGCTCGCGGGTCAGGTTGCGCGCTGCCATTGTGTCGGGAATCTGCTTTTCCACGAGCGGGGTCCACACATAGCCGGGCGAGATACAATTCGATGTGATGCCGAATGTCGCCGTCTCCAGCGCCACTGTTTTGCTGAGACCCGCAAGGCCGTGTTTGGCGGTCACATAGGCCGCCTTGAAGGGCGATGCGACCAGCGAATGGGCGGACGCGGTGTTGATAATGCGGCCCCATTTGCGCGTCTTCATGCCCGGCACCGCCGCGCGGATGGCGTGAAACGCAGCATTCAGATTGATCGAAATGATGGCGTCCCACTTGTCGATCGGGAACTCCTCGATGGGTGAGACGAACTGG
>CAIZGQ010000009.1 GCA_903932565.1 uncultured Hyphomicrobiales bacterium | reverse complement strand
TCAGCGACTGGTAAGCCATATTGATCTTGTTGCCCCTCCCGATGCCACAGTTCTGATTATGGGCGAATCCGGCACCGGCAAGGAATTGGTGGCGCGCGCCATTCACGATGCGAGCAAGCGGCGCGACCGCCCGCTGATCCGCGTCAATTGCGCCGCTATTCCGAGCGACCTTTTCGAAAGTGAGTTTTTTGGCCATGTGCGCGGCGCGTTCACCGGTGCGATCCGGGATCGTGTCGGTCGGTTTGAACTCGCCGATGGTGGCTCGCTGTTTCTGGATGAAGTCGGCGAGATCCCGCTGGAATTGCAGGGCAAGCTGTTGCGCGTGTTGCAGGAAGGGCAATTCGAGCGCGTTGGCGAAGAGCGCACGCGCAAGGTCGATGTACGGCTGATTGCGGCGACCAACCGCGATCTGCGGCAGGAGATCGAGGCGCGGCGGTTTCGCGAAGATCTCTATTACCGCCTGAACGTGTTTCCCATCGAATCGCGGCCGCTGCGCGAACGGGTCGAAGATATTCCCATGTTGGCAGCGCATTTTCTTCATGCCGCGCAACTGAAGCTGAAGGGTGCCGAGCTGCGCCTGACAACCGGCGATGTGCAGAAGCTGATGGCCTACGACTGGCCGGGCAATGTCCGCGAGCTGGAAAATCTGATGGAGCGCGCCGCGATCCTGGCGCAGGACGGACGCCCGCGCATCGAATTGCCGGGGGTCGCGGCCGGCAAGCGACCAAGTGCGCGCACCCAACCCTCGACGCCCAGCCCCGACCTAATGACCGAGGAGGATCGCCGGCAACGGGACCGCACCAATATCATTGCCGCACTCGAGGCCTGTCAGGGCAAGGTCTTTGGACCAGGGGGTGCCGCCGAGATGCTGGGATTAAAGCCAACCACACTGGCCTCGCGCATCAAATCGCACGGCATTGATGTGGCGGCGATCAGCTTTCAGGCTCGCCGACTTTAGCAGATGGGTTTGGATCGTTGCCATGTTGCGGGGGAACCGACCCGCCAATGGCAAAGTGATACGCGTTTCCCGTGAGCATGGTGGCGAGCGCATCAATGGCGGTCACCACCATGCTGAGGGCGTGATACAGCGGCCCAAATGCTTTGACCGTGATTGTTGCGCGCAGCACTTCCGCGCGACAGGTGCCCAGGACAACGAGCAGAGGTTCTGGATTCAGGATCCGATCGGAGCGGGTACTGCGGCGTGGCGACATGGGCTGCAATCTGATTTGGCGCGGCGACGGAACAGGCTTGTTCCTGTTTTGTTCATATCCTGAGACAGCCTCAGCGTCGAGTCAGCATTTTAGGTTTTCCCATCTGCACACGGGGTCTTCGCGCAGACCCCGTGCCATGTTGGCCTCGCGTGACCCGCCGGATTGGGCTGCCTGGGCGTGAGACACAGGCGTTGCTAATCCGGCGGGATGGTCTTCCGGTCTCAGAATTCGATCAGGTCATATTTTGTCAGCGTGGTGTTGGCCCCAACGCCGGGTGCATTGGCGAGCGTCCAAGCGACCGCCTGCTCGGCATAGGTGTTTTCCGCTGACGCGCCATCCACAGGCACGATCACCTTGTAACCAAGGAACGCCGCCTCGGACGCGGTGTACAACACGGCCCCATGGGCTGCCGTGCCGACCGTGATCAGGGTGGTGATACCCTTGTCCTTCAGGATTTTATCGAGGTCTGTGCGGATAAATTTGTTGGCAACGGAGGTGACAACCGGCTCTGTGCCAAGCGGCGCCACGGGGGCCAAAATCTCGCTCGCCTTCGCGTTGCCTGCAAGCGAATAGACGACCATCACATTGTGCTTGCGCGCCTCGCCCAGGAATTTCTGCATGGCGGGAAGGGAAGCCAGGCAGCGCGGCCGACGCTCGGGATTGCATGTCAACGGCACCATATCCAGCACAAGAAATGCTGTTGTCTTGGGGTCAATTTTGACCTTCTTCAGTTCCACCGGGGCCGGGGGCTTCACGGCTGCCCACTCGTCCACAATCGTTTCAGCGCGTGCTGGCAGGGATGCGCCAGCGAAAGATGCGAGGCAGATTGCAGCGAGGCTGGCGTGAAGGGCTGATCGAAGTCGAACCATAAAATATTCCTCTCGTGACGCGCCACCTGTTGGGCCGGTGACGATTTGGCATCTATGGCGCGTTGCGAGATTTTCGCAACGGCCGACGTTTGCGGTTACGGGTGGCCCTGTCAGCCAGACCTTTCCCGATGTCATAACCACAATTTGCCGAGGTCAAGCTTCAGGCAGGCAGCTGCGGGCGCGCGCTCGCGCGGTTTGCACATTACGGATGTCATGCGCTCCAAGGATTGGAGTGCTACGTATAGGGTCATGACGCGCGCAGAAACGGAGTTGCCCCATGACAAACATTTATGACTTCTCGGCCAAGTCACTCGCAGGCGAAGATGTTCACTTGAAGGATTTTCAGGGCAAGGTCCTGTTGATCGTGAACACGGCCAGCCAATGCGGCTTCACCTCGCAATATACCGGGCTTGAGACCCTGCATAAGGACCTGTCGGGCCGTGGCTTCGAGGTTCTGGGATTTCCGTGCAACCAGTTTGGTGGTCAGGAGCCCGGCAACGCGGATGAAATTCGCAACTTCTGCTCTCTGAATTACAACGTCAGCTTTCCGCTATTTGCAAAAGTTGATGTGAATGGCGACGAAGCCCATCCACTTTTCACATTTCTGAAACAGGCAAAGCCCGGACTGCTGGGCCTTGAAGCGATCAAATGGAATTTTACCAAATTCCTCATCGACAAGAATGGGACCGTGATCGACCGTTTTGCACCGACCACCAAGCCGGAAGATATCCGCAAGGACATTGAGGCGCTTCTAGCCTGATGCGACGGCGAGCTTGTGTTGATGAGGCGCGTTCCGGCCGTTTGTAGTGCGCGCTTCAACGCCAAAGCCAGAGCAACACGTGCGGGCCGCTCACGGGGGCGTACCATCATGGTCCGTTAGAGGCCACTCACCAACTTTGCCATCACCACGATGATGGCAATTTGCATGCTGCCTTGAAACGCCACAGCATAAAAATAATTGCGCATGAGGCGGCCAATTCGGGGGCCATCCACTTGGGCTTTTCGCATCTCGAAAAATACCATGAGATTGGTTGGCAGCAGGATACCAAGCCCCTGAACTGTCAGGATTGAAACAATCACGAGAGCAGCCAGGATCCAGCCATATTGCGGCCAGTCAAGCGACAGCAGTCCAAGCTGCTTGGCGTGATAATAGCCCGCCGTCGTCGTGATGAT
>CAIZGQ010000008.1 GCA_903932565.1 uncultured Hyphomicrobiales bacterium | reverse complement strand
ATGATGATCTGCGCCAGGAGGGCGTCGGCACCCATCAGGAGGGCGACCCGCTAAACCCCGTGCTCGCCTGGATCGCCGTTGCCGGTGACCATCTTGGTGGGCTGCGGGCCGGGCAGTTCATCACCACCGGCACGCTGATCGATCCCATTGACGTGGCGTCCCCAGCATTCACCTTAGGCGAGCTTGAGGGCCTCGGCCAAGCGTCCGTTCGGCTGGTTTAACAAAGCCAGCGTGCTGAGCTCGGGCGGCTGTTCCCACGCCTCAGTCACCTGCTCAGGGCCGTAGATGAGCCGGAGCACGCCGGGGTCGCCTGAATCCGTCACGGGAATGTTGCGGAAATCAGCGCCAAGCTTTGGGAACATCTGTCGCGAAACCTGAATTTCGGACAGAGCAAAGCTGTGACGCTTGCTGGCACTGATAGCGCCGCTCAGAAACCCATGCAGTTGCGTATCGCCGATGGGTGGCTCCGTCACGGTCAAGGAGACGCGATGGTCTGCCTGATGAAGTGCGACATCGAGCAAGCGGGTCAAATCACCGAGATGCATAGGCACACACTTTCCGTAACCACCCATGCGGGCGGCAAACTCTGGAACACGATCGGTGGCGAACGCACGAGACGGGTTGTCCTAAAGCTTCCTGCGGCACCGATCATGACCAGGATAGCCGTTATGCATCTGAACGATGGCTGAACCAGCCCAGCTTTAATCTGTGGTTAAGATCCCGGACCTGGGAAGTAGCCTAGCAGGGCTAAAAGCGCCAGCAGCAGCGCTGGAGGCGTCACCATTAACCCGATCTTAAGGAAATCCCATCCGCTGACATTCGTTCCATCGCGTCGGATGGCGATCAGCCACAACAAAGTAGCCAGCGACCCGGTGACGGACAAATTGGGCCCGAGGTCGACGCCGATCAGCAAGGCTCCCTTTGTGACGCTGGACGCCTGGGCGTTGGCAGCGGTTGCGGCGGCAAAAAGGCCCATCGGCAGGTTGTTGATGAGATTCGACCCCAGCCCGGTCACTAGGCCGGCCAGCCAGGCGAGCCTCATGGGGTTGGATTGGGCGTGGGCTTGCATGAGTGCTGCGAGGGATCGCGTGATGCCCGTTTTCTCCAGGCCGGCAACCAGAACAAAAAGCCCGGCCACCAGCGGCAGCACATCCCACGCGATGCCACGCAGGCTGTCGGAGAGCAGCGGCAGGCCGTGGCGGCCTTTGGCGAGCGCTGCCACCAGCAGGACGAGCAGGCCGCACCCCAGGGTTGGCAGGCCAAGATCAAGGTTGGCCGCTGAGGTGGCAACCAGGGCAATTGCCGTGGCTGCGATGCCCCACCCGGCCACTTTGCCTTCGCGCGACAAGGGGTCAGGCGTCGAGATCATGGTGATTTTGTCCGGGACTTGGGATCGCATCGCAAAGCGAAGCGCGATGTAAGTCGCCAAAATGGCCGCGATGGAGGGCAAACCAAAGGTTCGTAGCCAGATTCCCAGGGGCGGCATCTGGTCGCCAAACAGCACGAGATTGGCCGGGTTTGAAATCGGCAACACAAAACTCGCGGCGTTGGCAATGAAGGCGCAGATGAACAGATAGGGCAGGGGCGATGCCCCGGCAGCGCGCGCGGCGGCGGCAACGGCCGGTGTCAGCACCACGGCGGTTGCGTCGTTCGACAGGAACACGGTCACCAATGTGCCGACGCCATACACCAGCGAGAACAGCCGCCAGCCGCTGCCATTTGCGCTGCGCACCGCGTGGGACGCGAGCCAGTCGAAGAGTTTGGCGAGGCGGGCGACTTCCGCCAGCAGCATCATGCCCACCAGAAAGAGATAGACATCCGTGCCGCGCTGGATTGCATGGAGTGCCTCGCGCCAGTCGAGCAGGCCTGCGGCCACCAGGAGGCCAGCTCCCAGCGCGGCAAAGGTCGCTTCGCGCCAATGGAACGGCCGGACAATGATGCAGCCTGTTGCCAGGGCCGCGATGCTCCAGATCGCCAAATGATCGAGGTTCAAGTGCGGGCGATCCTGTTATCCGTAAAACGGGTTCGATTGATATTGCGCGATGATCGGTTCAGGTTGTGCTGTGGGCTGCGCGGACGCTTGAACGATGTCACACAGGCAAGGTTCCCTGGCTCCATGCCCGACGTGCCGGATTGCTGCCTCAATGTATAGGCAAATCTCCATGCGGGCTGGCACTGTCGAGTTGGCACTGTCAGGTTGGCACGGGCCGATGCCCCACTGTTCCGAACGCTCCATGGATGGCGCTGATTTTGAGATTCTCCGCACGCTCCGCACGATCAACGTTTCGCAACGCGACACTGGCCGTACTAGCGCTTTTGGGGTTTGGACATGCGCCAGCTGAGGCGCATCCGCATGTGTTCGTCTCGGTCAAATCGGACGCGGTCTTTGGACCCGAGGGCAAGATCATCGCGATTCGGCACACTTGGACGTTTGACGAAATGTACTCGTCCTTTGCCGTTGAGGGCATGACGGGCGCGGGGAAAGGGCCCAGCGAGGCCGAGCTTCAGGGCATTGCCAAACAGAATGTCGAAGACCTCGCCCAATATGGCTGGTTTACGCAGGCGCGCGTTGGTTCGCAAAAGCTGACATTTGCCGCCCCGGTCGATTATTCCATGACGCGGCAGGCGGACACCGGCGATCTGGAACTGCGTTTCACGTTGCCCCTCGCTGCCCCTGCAAGTGCGGGACGGGCGTTCACGTTCGAGGTTTACGACCCCTCCTATTTCGTCGCGTTTGAGTTTGACGCTAAAACTCAGCCCGTGCTGGTCGGTGCGCCCAAAGGCTGCTCCATCAGCTTGTTCAAGCCCAAACCGCTGGACCCCACGATGCAGGCGAAATTGAACGAATCCTTTTTCAGTGGCCTGTCCCCGGGAGCCGACTTTGGGGTGCAGCTTGCGGAGCGGGTCATTGTTGCCTGTCCCTAAAGGCCTCCCGCTCTGGCGCGCGGCACTTGTGACGCTGTTGGCCGCGGCGGTGTTGGCGCATGCCGAGCCCGCCTGGGCACAGGCGCGCAATCCCTTCAGCGTTGGTATTTCGGAGGGCGGCGGGCAGACAAGTGGCCTCATGGGCTGGGTGTTGGCGCAGCAGGCCGCCTTTGAGCGTTTGCTGGCCGGGGCCGTTCGCGCCACCCATGCCGATTGGCGCAACGGCTGGTGGCTGGCGCTCCTCAGCTTTGCGTATGGCGTTTTCCATGCGGCCGGGCCGGGCCACGGCAAGGCGGTCGTCGCCTCCTATATCATCGCCAACGAGCGCGCCCTGAAACGAGGCCTGCTGCTAGCACTCTTTGCCGCCCTGCTACAGGGCTTGGTGGCGGTGGCGCTGGTGGGCGTCATTGCCGTCATTTTGCACCAGACCGCGCTCCAGATGCGGATGACGGCGCAGATGATCGAGACCGCCAGCTTTGCTGCGGTGGCGGCTTTGGGAGCATGGCTGGTGGTTCGTAAAGGCGCAGCACTGCTTGCGGCGCTGCGGCTAGCACCTGCATTGTCTGGTGCTAGCCTGTCGGTCGCCGGTGGTTTTGGTCCGCCGTCAGGCTTCATGTGCGACGCCTGTGAGGATGACAGTCCAACCCATGTTCACGGAGCGGCCTGCGGCCATTTTCACATGCCAGACCCTGCCACCCTTGGCGGTCAGACGCTGGATTGGCGGGAAGCTGCAGCCACGGTTTTGGCTGCCGGGTTACGACCCTGCTCGGGTGCCATTCTGGTGCTCGTGTTTGCGCTGGCGCAGGACCTGTTCTGGGTTGGTGTCGCTGCAACCTTTGCCATGGCGCTGGGGACCGCCATCACGACCGGCATATTGGCGAGCCTCGCAGTCTTCGCCAAAACCATCGCGGTGAAATGGGCGGGTCCATCGAGCCCGCGCTCATTCCTTCTGGTGCGGACGGGTGAATTCCTGGCCGCTCTCATGGTGCTGGCTCTCGGGCTCCTGCTGACCATTGGCTTTCTGCAATTCGCCTGAAACAATCGGATGGCTGGCAGCGAGGCGTTGCGCGGCCGATTGCGGAGACAGGCATGAAAGCTGCGACCCTCTTCTCACTCGACGGCGAGACAGCGCTGGTGACCGGTGCGTCCTCTGGCCTTGGCGCGCGCTTTGCCCGCGTGCTGGCGGCCAACGGGGCCCGGGTCGCTCTGGTCGCCCGCCGTGTGGAACGGTTGCGCCGCGTTGTGCAGGATATCGAGGATGCGGGCGGCATTGCCCTGCCGCTGCAGGCTGACGTTGCGGATCGCGAGGCCATGGAACACGCCTTTGAGGCGGCGCAGGCGGCTTTTGGTCCGGTGACAATCCTTCTCAACAACGCCGGCATCGTGCAGCCCGGCCGCCTTGTCGACCAGCCCTATGAGAGCTGGCGCGAGACGCTGGCGATCGACCTCGACGCCGTGTTTTCCAATGCCCAGATCGCAGCTGGGCGGATGATCGCGGCCGGACGTCCCGGCTCCATCATCAACACGGCCTCGATCCTCGCCTTTGGTGCGAGCAAGGGGCTCGGGGCCTATGCCGTGGCAAAAGCCGGTGTCGTGCAATTGACGCGGGCGCTGGCGCTCGAACTGGGGTCTCGCAACATCCGTGTGAACGCCATGGCACCGGGCTATTTCGTCACGGAGATCAACGCGGATTTTCTCAACTCGCCCTCAGGCGAGCT
>CAIZGQ010000007.1 GCA_903932565.1 uncultured Hyphomicrobiales bacterium | reverse complement strand
GTCATCCGCCGCGCCAGATCATCGTCGACTTCCCGTGCCGCGGGACGATTGGCACCTCCAAGAATCACAAAAGTCCCTGATTTGACGGCTGATCCTGGAAACACTGGCGTATCGGAACTTGTCACGGTTGCGATGATATCAGCGCGCTCAGCCGCAGCCGCCGGATCGTCGAGAGCCTCAAAGGTAATGGATGCCAGTGACGCTTCCGCACGCAAGGCGGCAATCAACGCCTTCGCGGATTCCAGCCGGCGGCTGACGACGAACACATGGCGGAGTGGGCGCACGCGCGCGAGATAGCGAATTGTCCAGGCCGCAAGATGTCCGGACCCAAACACACTCAGCGTGCTCGCATCTGGCCGCGCGAGACGCATCGCGGCGGCCGCAAACCCTGCCGCCGTTCTGTGCCCATTGAACGCGGCCGAGGAAATCAACGCGAGCGGACAACAGGCATCCATGTCCCAGACCGTCAACAGGCTGGCCGTCTTCCGCTGGGCCGGGGCACCCGAATAGGCATGCATGTTTGATTTGAGGATGCCCATGGCGCCCGATGAAAAACCAGCGAGGACAAGCATGCCAGCCTTGGGCTCGGCGCGACGCAGATCAAGACGTGCGGGGTCTGGTAAACGTCCCGTCGCATGTTCGATATAAGCTTGTTGCGCAAGTTCGATCGCGATTTCGGGGCGAACAATCTGTTCCACATCGCGCTCGGACAGCAGCCGCATGGGCGGGTTTACGCCTTCCATTGCAGCACGCGCCGCTCAGCGGCCGATGTTGTCCAGAACACAATCAGCGCGACGGTCACGGACACAAGGACCGCGGCCCACAAAAGCTCGGTCTCGCGCATCTCGCCGCTTTCAAGAATGAGATTGCCAAGGCCGCGAGACCCCGTGATCCATTCCGACAACATCGCCCCGAGGATCGCGCTCGTGCCCGCAACGCGCAGCCCCGCAAAGAGATATGGCAGGGCATACAAAATACGAACGCGATAGAGCTGCTGCCAGCGCGTGGCACCGTAGACATGCATGAGCTCAAGCGTGTTCTTGTCCGTTGAGGCCAGCCCTCGCATCAAATTGACCAGCAGTGGAAAGAACGAAACGATGGTCACAACCATCACACTCGTCGTGATGCCGCGCCCAAAAAACAACATGATGATCGGCGCAACGGCTGCGACGGGTGCGGACCGGAATGCAATCACCGCGGGCAGAGATGCCTGTTCCAATCGGCGGCTCATCGTGAAGGCAATCGCAATCAAGACTGCAAACGTCGTACTGATCGTCAATCCCAGTGCGGCCGCTCCAATTGTGAACGATGTCTGCGCGGAGAGTACTTTCCAATTTGTGCCAATCGCAATGAGCACATGTCCGGGCGCTGGCATTAAATAGGCTGGCACATGCCAGACGGTAATCACCATCTGCCACAGGCCCAGCAAAAAAATCAGAGACAACAAACCAATGCTGATGGAACGCAAGAAATCCGTGGCACCATTTTGTCTGCGAGCGGTCAGCGATATAGCCATGATCAGCTTTCAAGCTCGACATCACGATCCCACCACAACACATAATGTTGCACGAGAGCCATGAGCCCGTAGCCGGAGGCTGCCAATGCGCATGTCAGCAAAACAGACAGCCAGACTTTTGGCGTGTCGTATGAAAACAGAGCATACAGCATCAAGGCACCGATGCCGCGATCCGCACCCACCCACTCGGCCGTGATCGCACCCAGCACGGCAGAGGGCGCCGCGATCTTGAAGCCGGCCAGCATGAATGGAAGAGCGCCCGGCGCCAGCAGATACCGCAACGTCTGCAGTTTTGACGCTGACAGCACATGCATCAACTCAAGTTGCCGCGCATCAGCTGACCGCAGGCCCTGCATGGTGCCAACCAGCATCGGGAACTGACTTGCCAGAGCCGCAATCGCGATCTGCACTTGCGGACCGTTACCCATCGTCAATGCGATTAAAGGCGCGGTAGCGATGATCGGGACGCTGTTGATGCACACACCAAAATTATAAATCGGCCCATACAGCATGCGAACAAGAACGGCCAGCGACCCTGCGCAAACCGCAACAATAGCGGCAATCAGATATCCGGCAGACGCTTTATAAAGCGTCGGCAGGACATTCGAAGAGACAAGCGTCGGGCTTGTCCAGATCTGCATGACGACGTCCCAGGGACCTGGAACAAAGATGGGCAGCAAATTAAAATATTTCAGTGTTTGCGCAGCGCAAAGAATTGCAACAAGAACGCCCATGGGCAGGGCAACTTTTGAGAATGCGGACTTCGCTTTGGCCACATCCATCAATAGGCCTCCACGACAAGTGGCATGTCGTGGTGCTCTGTTGACCCCGCATGTGCCTCAACACCAAAGAGGCCGTCACGAACCCGATTGACGCATTCAAAAAAGGCCGTGCTACGCATCATGTCTAACGTGCGCGGACGCGCAAGCGGCACCTCCACGATCCCGGTGATCCGGCCAGGACGCTCACTCATCACAAGCACTTGATCCGACATGAACACAGCCTCGGCGATGGAATGTGTCACAAGAAGCGCGGTTGTTCCCGTTTCCGCCCAGATGCGCAGCAATTCCAGGTTCATCCGCTGCCGCGTGATTTCATCCAAAGCGCCAAAAGGCTCATCAAGGAGCAAAACGCTTGGGCGCAGCATCAGTGCGCGCGCAATCGCCGCGCGCTGCTGCATGCCGCCAGAAAGCTCCGGTGGCAAGGCGGATTCAAATCCCTTCAAACCGACGAGCTCAATCAAGTCGCGCGCCGAACTGTGGGGGCGTTTCGAGCGCCCCACGATATCAAGCGGCAATTCGATGTTCTGAAGGACGGTGCGCCACGGCAGCAACGTTGGGCTTTGAAACACAAACCCAAATTCGTGTTCCCGTCGCGCCTCGGCCGGCGAGCGACCACCCACCGCGACACGACCGGCAGATGGCTGCATCACATCCGCAATCAACCGCAGCAACGTGGACTTACCGCAGCCGCTGGGACCGATGATCGACACAAACCGACCCGCCGGAACATTCATCTCAACGCGGTCGAGCGCCAGGACGTTTGAATCGCGCCGCGTGAATTCCATCGAAACATCGAAGACCCGAAGATCTTTCGACATGGCTTGGTGTCCTTTGTTCAGGCTTTTCGCGACAATCAGACCTTCAGCAAAGCTCAGGCCTTCAGCGCTGCCTCGACGAAGCTCGGATCGCAAAGATCTTTTGCTGTCATGTTCGATTTGACGATATCGACCTTACGGTAAACATCGATAATGTGATCGAAGAGTCCGAGATCAAGTGACAGAAGACCTTTCGTCGTGCCAACGCCGGCCGTGATATAGGGCTTGCTGTCCTTGATTTCCGTCAGCTGTGCCGTGTAGTCGAGGCCCGGACTACCGTATTTCTCGACCATCATTTTCGCTGTTGGCTCAGGATTGTTCAACGCCCAACCCCACGATTCCTGGCTCGCGCGCAGGAACGCCACAACAAGATCGCGATTTGCGGCTAGGAAATCCTCGCGGCCATACAGCGTGCCTGCTGTTTCCGGAATTCCAAGATCGTGAACGTTTAGAACGAAAATCTTCACACCGCGCGTCTGCAGCATGACGCCCTGGTTCGTGGAATAACCTGTATACGCATCCACCTGTCCACTGACGAGCGCGGAGGGATCCGGCGAAGATGGAACAATTGTCACGTCCTTGAGATCAACGCCCGCATCCTTGAGCAGGTTCAACATCAAGGGACGGCTGGATGTTGGAACGGCAACGGTCTTGCCAACAAGTTCCTTGACCGTCTTGATCGGCTTCTCAGCAAGACTGATGATGCTGTATGGGCTTTTTTGGAACACGGTCCCAATGACTTTGAGTGGAATGCCCTTTTCGCGCGCGACGAGGATGGGGCCGATGGGCCGATCCCCGAGCCCCGATTGGCCCGCAGCAACGTTGGCGACGGCATCAACCGTCGGGCCGCCTGGATTGAACGTCGGCTCCACGCCAAACTTTTTGTACGTTCCGTTATCAATACCGGCAAAATAGCCGCCGTATTGGATGCTTTTGATCCAGGACAACTGGAATGACAGCGTCTTCACCGCATCGGCGCGCGCACGTCCACCAATAAAGGGTGCAGAAATCCCCAGGGCCGCAGCGCCAGCGCCGAGCCGGAGAGCGTGACGGCGATCAATCCTGTCCATGAAAGCTTCCCCTTTGGCCATCTTCGCAAACAGATGTCGGCGGTGTCGCTTCGCCGCATCTTTCAGCGAGCTAGCTGCAACGCACGTGCCAAGGTTTCGTTCGCCTGTTCAAAGACCGGAACCACCGGCACGTGCGTTTTATTGCTCAAATTCCATTCCGGATCAGCACAGGGTTTAAACAATATCGATCAAGCGCGCTGCCAGATGATGGAAGGGCGCATTTCGACTGCGCAAATGGCGGACAAGATCACGGACTTCGCGCAGGATTGGGTCGGGATCAAACGCGGTCACCCGACCCTCCGCCAAGAGAACGCGCCCCGCCACGATGACGCTCCGGACTGTGCGCCCCGTGCCGGAAAAGACAAGTTGCTGGAGCGGATCATTCATCGGCAGCCAGCTTGGCTGGGCGACATCGTGCAGCACAAAATCTGCGGGCGCACCCATGCGCAGCGTTCCAAGATCCGGGCAGCACATAGCCATTCCGCCAGAAATTGTTGCCATCTCGTGAACATCCCGGGCACTCGGCCATCTGTTTCGATCAGGCTCAAAAGGCCGTTGAAGCAGAGCAGCGAGCCGCACGGCTTCATGCATATCGAGGTTGTCGTTGGTTGACGCGCCATCGGTTCCAAGCGCCACAGTCACGCCCGCTTGCAGCATCTTTGAAACGGGCGCGACGCCCACGCCCAGTTTTAGATTGCTGGCTGGGTTGTGGACGACAATCGAGCCCCGCATTGCCAACAGCGCGATGTCCTCGTCATCAATCCAGACCGTGTGGGCGCATGACACACGCGGCGTGAGAAGCTTGAGCTTGTCCAAGTGCTGTACCATCGTACAGCCATATCGCGCCAATGCGATGTGATGCTGCGCTTGCGT
>CAIZGQ010000006.1 GCA_903932565.1 uncultured Hyphomicrobiales bacterium | reverse complement strand
CGGTTCAGCGCAATCTGACGTCGCATCTCGATTGCAGCAAAGAGATTGCGCACGGAGGTTTCGCCAAACCCCTCGCGATCCTTGAGCTTCTTGAGCGCGCGTTTGTCGCGCTCTGCCAGCGTAAAAATATCCGGCGGGGCGGCAATCAGCCCGTCCTTGTAAAACATCTCGATCTGCCGGTCGCCGAGCCCTTCAATGTCAAACGCATTGCGCGAACAAAAATGTTTGAGCCGCTCCACAGCCTGTGCCGGGCAGATCAATCCACCCGTGCAACGGCGCACGGAATCAGCGGCACCCTTGCCATCGAGCTCACGCACCGCCGCTGATCCGCAAGCCGGGCAGACATGGGGAAACTCAAAAGGCATCGCATTCGGCGGGCGCTTTTCCAACACTGGCCCCAGCACCTGGGGGATCACGTCGCCCGCGCGCTGGATGCGCACCGTGTCGCCAATGCGAACATCCTTGCGCAGAATTTCGTCCTCGTTGTGCAACGTCGCATTTTGCACGACGACACCACCAACGTTGACCGGATCGAGTTTTGCGACCGGCGTCAGCGCGCCGGTGCGACCAACCTGGATCTCGATATCTGCCAAAATGGTGGTGGCCTGTTCGGCTGGGAACTTATGCGCTACGGCCCAACGCGGCGCGCGCGACACAAAGCCAAGGCGCGCCTGCAGATCGAGCCTATCGACCTTGTAGACGACGCCGTCGATATCGTAATCGAGCGCGGCGCGCTCCGCTTCAATCTTGCGAAACTGCGCCAGCAAATCCGCCGCGCTATGGCAGAGAACCATGAGCGGATTGGTCGGCAAACCGTATGTCGCGAAAGCCTTGACCATGCCGAGCTGTGTGTCGGCCGGCATGGTGCTGGCGTCACCCCAGGCATAGGCGAAAAAGTGCAACCGACGCTCCGCCGTAATGCTGGAATCGAGCTGCCGCAACGACCCTGCTGCCGCGTTGCGCGGATTTGCAAAAGGCGGCTTGCCCAACGCGACCTGGCGCGCATTCAGGCTCAGAAAATCCGAGCGCGACATGTAGACTTCGCCACGCACCTCCAACACATCGGGCACATGTGCGCCAACAAGACGACGCGGAATTTCCGCAATGGTGCGAACATTCTGCGTCACATCCTCTCCTTCAAAGCCATCACCGCGCGTCGCAGCCTGCACGAGGTCGCCATGCTCGTAGCGTAACGAGCAGGACAGACCATCGATCTTGGGTTCGGCGGTGACCGCCAGCTCCGCATCGGCCCCGAGCGCCAGAAAGCGCCGCACCCGATCCATGAAGTCCTGGACGTCTTCATCAGCAAAGACATTGCCCAAAGAAAGCATGGGCACCACGTGCTGCACCTTGGCGAATTTTTCGGCTGGAGCCGCACCCACCCGTTGCAGGGGCGAGCCAGATTTGGCGAGGGTCGGAAATGCCGCTTCCAGCGCCTCGGCGCGTCGGCGCAGCGCATCGTAGTCAGCGTCTGATATCAGCGGCGCGTCGAGCTGATGGTAAGCCTGATCGTGGCGCGCAATCTCAGCGGCAAGCATTGCCAGTTCAGCAGCTGCGGCGTCAGGCGAAAGCGTGTCAGGCGGGGGGAGCGGTTTGGAAGACATGCCCCAAGGTTTATCCTGCGGCACGGGCGGACGGAAGCGGGGCACCCACGCTATTCACGCCAAACCCAGGGTGCCAATGGACGCAATCGCGGGCTCGATGGTAAGAGGTTTCATCAAGCAAACAGCACCCGAGGAGACGTATCATGGCCAAGGCCTATTGGATCTCATTTTACCACTCGATATCAGATCCGGCCAAGCTCGCCGCCTATGCCGCGATTGCGTTGCCAGCGCTCACGGCAGGCGGTGCCAAGACGCTTGCGCGCGGGCTCCCGGCGAAGGCCTATGAGGCCGG
>CAIZGQ010000005.1 GCA_903932565.1 uncultured Hyphomicrobiales bacterium | reverse complement strand
GGCGCGCACCATGTTGTAGGGGTTCGACGACCCCTGCGACTTGGCAACCACGTCATGCATGCCGAGCGTTTCGAACACGGCACGCATCGGGCCACCGGCGATGATGCCCGTACCAGCCGGCGCAGCGCGCAGGATGACGCGGCCAGCGCCGTGGCGACCATGCACGTCATGATGCAGCGTCCGGCCTTCGCGCAGCGGCACGCGGATCAGCGCACGCTTGGCGGCATCAGTTGCCTTGCGAATGGCCTCCGGCACTTCACGCGCCTTGCCATGCCCAAAGCCAACGCGACCCTTCTGGTCACCAACAACGACGAGAGCGGCAAAACCAAAACGGCGGCCACCCTTCACAACTTTCGCGACGCGATTGATGTGGACGAGACGGTCCACAAACTCGCTATCACGCTCTTCGCGGTCACGACCGCGTTCACCATCACGTGCCATTCTCAAATTCCGTCACTTACGCGGGAGCAAATGCCCGCTCGCTTCGAATGAAAACGGCGGAGCCAAAGGGCCCCGCTGTCCTTGAATTAGAAGTTCAAACCACCCTCGCGTGCGCCATCGGCCAAAGCCTTGACGCGCCCGTGGTAGATGTAGCCGCCGCGATCGAACACAACGTCCTTGATGCCCTTGGCAACAGCACGCTCAGCGATGAGCTTGCCGATGGTCTTGGCTGCATCAACGGTTGCGCCGTTCTTCATGGCATCGCGCTGAACCTTCTCGACAGACGAGGCAGCGACAACCGTCACGCCCTGCGCATCATCAATGATCTGCGCATAGATCTGCTTGGAAGAGCGAAACACCGAAAGACGGGGCTTGCCGTAGGCCCGCGCGCGAATAGAGCGGCGGACACGCGCCTTGCGGCGCTCACTTGATTGATTGTCCTTAGCCATTGCTGCGCGTCCTTACTTCTTCTTGCCTTCCTTGCGGAAGATGAACTCGCCAGCGTACTTGACGCCCTTGCCCTTGTAAGGCTCGGGACCACGGAACGCGCGGATTTCCGCGGCAACCTGGCCAACCTGCTGACGGTCGATGCCTGCAATACCAACTTCCGTCGGCTTGGGCGTCACAATCGTGATGCCAGCCGGGATCGGATAGGTGATGTCATGGCTGTAGCCAAGCGACATCTGCAGGTTCTTACCCACAACCGCTGCCTTGTAACCAACGCCTGTGATTTCAAGCTTCTTTTCGAAGCCCTGCGTCACGCCGGTCACGAGATTGTTGATGCGGGCGCGGGACGTGCCCCAAAGCGCGCGGGCGCGCTTTGTTTCATTGCGGGGATCAACCGCAATGGCGTTGTCTTCAAACTTCACGTCCACATCATCAGGCACTACGAAGAACAATTCGCCCTTCGAGCCCTTGACGGAGACTTTCTGGCCCTCGACCTTGGCGGTGACGCCGGCGGGGACAGGTACGGGTTTCTTACCGACACGAGACATTTGCTGCAGCTCCCGGTCAGAATACCCGACAGAGCACTTCACCGCCGACATTCTGCTCGCGAGCAGAGTGATCGGCCATGACGCCCTTCGGTGTGGAAACGATGGTGATGCCAAGACCGTTGGCAACAACCGGCATGTTGGAAACAGCCGTGTAAACACGACGGCCCGGCTTCGAGACACGCTCGATCTGGCGGATCACAGGCTGACCTTCATAGTACTTGAGTTCGATCTCGAACTCGGTACGGCCGTTGCCATAATCTGTAGACGAGTAACCGCGGATGTAGCCCTCGTCTTTCAGCACATCGAGGACGTGCTGACGAAGACGCGAACCAGGTGTCATCACCTTGCTCTTGCGGCGCATCTGAGCGTTGCGGATGCGGGTGAGCATATCGCCCAAAGGATCATTCATCATTGACTTTGGTCCCTCACCAGCTCGACTTCACAAGGCCCGGGATCAGGCCCTTCGAGCCCAATTCACGAAGCGCAATGCGGGACATTCTCAGCTTGCGATAGTAGGCACGCGGGCGGCCAGACACTTCGCAACGATTACGCACACGAACGGCAGCGGAATTCCGCGGCAGTTCAGCGAGCTTGAGGCGCGCTTCAAAACGCTCCTCCATGCTCAATGCCTCATCGTTGGCGACAGCCTTCAGCCGCTCACGACGACCCGCGAATTTCTTCACGAGCCGGGCGCGCCGGTTGTTATTCTCAATCGAGCTCTTTTTTGCCATGAGCGTCAGTACCTCTGGTATCCGCGTATGAGATGCAATCTCACTGCCGGAACGGGAAGTTGAACGCACGCAGGAGCGCGCGCGCCTCATCGTCTGTCTTCGCCGTGGTGCAGACGATAATGTCCATACCAACAACCGAATCTGCCTTGTCGTAGTCGATCTCCGGGAAGATCAGATGCTCTTTGAGACCAAGAGCAAAATTACCACGACCATCGAACGCCTTGGGGTTCAGACCGCGAAAGTCGCGCACGCGCGGCAGTGCAATCGTCACCAGACGGTCGAGGAACTCATACATGCGCGTCTTGCGAAGTGTTACCTTCGCGCCAATCGGCATGTTCTCACGCAGCTTGAAGGTTGAAATGGCCTTGCGAGCACGCGTGATGACGGGACGCTGACCGGCGATCAACGCCAGATCGGCAGCAGCCGACGTCACCTTCTTGGTGTCGCTGACGGCATCGCCAACGCCCATGTTGATGACGACCTTGGTGATCTGCGGCACTTCGAGCGGGTTCTTGTACTTGAACTCTTCGACCATCTTCGGGCGCACGACTTCGTCGTAATGCTTGCGCAGACGGGCCACATAATCCTTCGGCACAACGAGCGAGGCGGCATCAGCCACCACATCGGCCTTGGGAACTTCACCACGCGCCGGCTTTGCCTTGGGATCAACCTTGGGCGCCGAGGCCTTGTTCTTGTCTGACTTCGGATCAGCCATCGATCAGATCTCCGGAACGCTTAGCGATGCGAACCTTGCGGCCATCATCTTGAATCTTGAACGCAACGCGCGAGGCCTTGCCATCCTTCGGGTCGGCAATCGCGAGGTTGGACAGATGGATCGTGGCCTCTTTCGAGATGATCCCGCTCTCCTGGTTCGCGGCGCTTTGGCGGGTGTGACGCTTGACCATGTTCACGCCGCGAACAATCGCGCGCGTTTCGGTCGGGATTACCTGGAGAACTTCGCCAGACCGGCCCTTGTCACGGCCAGCAAGCACGACGACCTTGTCGCCCTTCTTGATCTTCGCGGCCATTACAACACCTCCGGCGCGAGCGAGATGATCTTCATGTGGTTCTTGGCGCGCAATTCGCGCGGAACCGGCCCGAAGATGCGGGTGCCGATCGGCTCAGACTGATTGTTGATCAGAACGGCGGCATTTGAATCAAAGCGGATGACTGAACCATCAGCGCGGCGAATATCCTTCGCAGTGCGCACGACCACAGCCTTCATCACGTCGCCCTTCTTGACACGACCACGGGGGATCGCCTCTTTGATGGACACAACAATGATGTCACCGACGCCCGCGTACTTACGCTTCGAGCCGCCGAGCACTTTGATGCACATCACACGACGCGCGCCGGAATTATCCGCCACGTCGAGGTTAGTCTGCATCTGTATCATGGCATATTGCCTTTCTTCTCAGATCGGTTTCCGGCGGGGACTTCCCACGCCGGACTTCGCCTGAACGGGGCTGGGCCCCGATCCTTATTTTACATCAGACCTTGGCGTCGGCCTGCGTCTCCGGCTCCACAACAATCCAGCGCTTCAAGCGCGACAACGGACGGGTCTCCTCAATGGAGACCATGTCGCCGACCTTGTAGCGCTTGTTTTCATCATGCGCATGGAAATTCTTCGACCGACGGACTGTTTTTTTGAACAGCGGATGTGTGAAGCGACGCTCCACCTTCACCACGACGGTCTTTTCTTGCTTGTCGCTGACCACGACACCCTGAAGGATACGCTTCGGCATCAGTAGCCCCTTACTTCACTTCGCCGCGCTTCTGCGCAGCGATGGTCTTGGCCCGTGCAACATCGCGACGGACGACGCGAACACGCGAGGTGTTCTCGAGCTGCCCAGTCGCACGCTGAAAGCGCAGATTGAACTGCTCTTTCTTCAACTTAACGACTTCGTCGCCAAGTTGGTCATCCGACATGGTGCGCAGATCGGACACGCGCTGCTTCGACTTCATTTGAGTGTCCTCACTCGGCAATGCGCGCAACAAAGCGCGTCTTGATCGGCAACTTTGCCGCTGCGAGCGCCATGGCCTCACGAGCCAAAGGCTCCGAAACACCATCGATCTCGAACATGACACGACCCGGGGCGACCCGAGCTGCCCAATATTCGGGAGCTCCCTTGCCCTTACCCATACGAACTTCAACCGGCTTCTTCGAAACCGGAACGTCTGGGAAAATACGGATCCAGACACGACCCGCACGCTTCATGTGACGGGTCATGGCACGGCGCGCCGCTTCAATCTGGCGCGCTGTGATGCGCTCGGGCTCGAGCGCCTTAAGGCCGAACTGACCGAAGTTCAGTTCAAAGCCGCCCTTGGCAACGCCATGGATACGGCCCTTGAAGGCTTTTCTGAACTTGGTGCGCTTGGGTTGCAACATGATTTATTCTCTTTGCAAGCTCACGGGGCCATTAGGCCGCGTCACGGGAACCGCGTTCACGGCCTTCACGCCGCGGACGACGATCACCGCCACCACCACCACCATGATCCTGTTCGGCCAGTTTCTTGTCCTGGGCCATCGGATCATGCTCGAGAATTTCACCCTTGAAGATCCAAACCTTGATCCCGCAGGTGCCATACGCTGTGTGGGCTGTGGCTGTGCCATAGTCCACATCAGCGCGCAAGGTATGCAACGGCACGCGACCTTCGCGATACCACTCAAGACGCGCGATTTCAGCGCCGCCAAGACGACCGGAGCAATTGATCCGGATGCCTTCTGCGCCAAGGCGCATGGCAGACTGAACGGCACGCTTCATGGCGCGACGGAAAGCAACACGACGCTCAAGCTGCTGGGCAATCGAATCCGCGACCAGGCGCGAGTCGATTTCCGGCTTGCGGACTTCAACAATGTTGATGACCACTTCCGAGTCCGTCAGCTTCGACACAATCTTGCGAAGCTTGTCGATGTCCGCACCCTTTTTGCCGATCACGACACCCGGGCGAGCCGAGTGGATGGTGACGCGGCACTTCTTGTGCGGACGCTCAATGATGATCTTCGACACGGCTGCCTGCTTCAGTGCGACCATCAGGGCCTCACGGATGCGGAAGTCTTCGTGTAGAAGCTTGCCGTACTCGCCCTTGTTGGCGAACCAGCGGGAGTCGGACGTCCGGTTGATACCAAGACGAAGACCGATTGGATTGACTTTCTGACCCACGGTGCGCTCCTCAGGCCTGAACCGGCTGCACTTCACGGACAACGATGGTCAGGTGGGAGAAAGGCTTCTCCACCCGGCCAGCGCGGCCACGAGCACGTGCATGGAAACGCTTCATGACAAGCGCCTTGCCCACATGGGCCTCGGCGACGACGAGATCGTCGACGTCGAGATTGTGATTGTTTTCCGCATTTGCGATCGCGCTCTCAAGAACCTTGCGGACATCGAGTGCAATGCGCTTGCGCGAGAACTGAAGATCAGCCAACGCTGTCTCGACCTTCTTGCCGCGGATGAGCTGGGCCAGGAGGTTGAGCTTCTGGGGCGAAATGCGCACGGTGCGCAGAACGGCCTTCGCCTCGTTATCCTTGAGATCGCGGGGTGCTTTTGCCTTGGACATCGTCAGCCTCGCTTCGATTTTTTGTCCGCCGCGTGCCCGTGGAACGTGCGCGTGGGGGAGAATTCACCGAACTTATGGCCAATCATTTCCTCGGACACAGTGACCGGGATGTGCTTGTGGCCGTTGTAGACACCAAAGGTCAAACCGACAAACTGCGGCAGGATCGTGGAGCGGCGGCTCCAGATCTTGATGACCTCGCTGCGACCCGATGCGCGTGACGTGTCTGCCTTCTTCAGCAGATAACCGTCAACGAACGGGCCCTTCCAGATTGAGCGAGCCATGGATCAGCCCTTCTTCTTGCTCTTGTGACGCGAGGTCACGATGAATTTGTCAGTCGACTTGTTCGCGCGGGTCTTGGCACCCTTGGTCGGCTTGCCCCAAGGCGTCACTGGGTGACGACCACCGGACGTACGACCTTCACCACCACCGTGCGGATGATCGACCAGATCCAGGAGTTCGGTGTCGGCCGTGAAATGAAAGCGATGCTGCGGCGCGGGGATGATCTCGACAGGAGCTTGGGGTTGTTCGGTGGGGTGAGGGTCATAAGAGTCGGGCACAGCTTGACCGGTGGCGGGCTCGCTGGCTCGTACGGGAACGATCACATCC
>CAIZGQ010000004.1 GCA_903932565.1 uncultured Hyphomicrobiales bacterium | reverse complement strand
ATCGCGTGTTCATCCCGCCAGACCGTAACCGTCCAGAACGCGAAGTCGGCGTCGCGGCAGACCGCTCCGGCAACGAAGCCATCCGCCTTGCGAATCTGCGCGATCGTCCGGTTCGTCTGCAGGATGAAAAAAGGGAGGAAACGCAGGGAGCGCAACCGGAAGCGTGTCACGCTCACAAGCGTTTCATTTGGCGCGCTCATAGCGCCACCACGAGCTTGCTTGCGGACACGCCTTGGCGCTGGCGTTCGAGAGCTGCGGGGATTGCCGTGAGCCCAGAGCCCACGACCGTCGCGGGCGGCGCCGCGACGAACCGAGCATCCGCCAGGGCCGACGGCAGGAATGCCTCGAAGATCATGGGCCCGACTTCGTTGGCGATGAGCGTGCTGCCCCAGATCATCTTGGTCTTCACGCCGCGTCGGCGGGCCTTGATCGTCAGAGCGAGCGTGCCAGCAAGCATGCGCGCGATGGCCGGTGCGAGCCGCCACCAACGTCCGCGCCCAACTGGCACGTCGTCGAACGAGGTCGGCGGTGTGGCCATCGCCACGAAGCGATTGCCTTCGAACGCGCCGATAACGTCTATGCACGCTGCCGCCGAACCGACACCGATCGCCAGCGCCCCGGTGACCTCGCGGCCTTGCAAGGCGCGCACAATGTCGGAGACGACAGTCTTGGAGCGATAGTCGAAGGCTTCGCGCGCACCGAGCTGTTTCACGTAGTCGAAATTGCGTGGCGAGGCGGTCGCAATCACGTCGTAGCCGGCGGCAACCGCGAGTTGGATCGCATTGCTGCCGACGCTGGTTGATCCGCCCCAGACGAGCAGGGTTTTACCCATGCTCACAGGCGTTGCGGACGGGGCGTTTATCGCGAGTAGGTCCTTCTGAAACAGTCCGCATGCTGCCGTCGACAGGCCGAGCGGCAAAACGGCGGCGTCCTTGAACGTCATCGTCTCGGGGATGGGCGATGTCATATGCGCAAGGAGCACGACGTAGTCCTGAAAGGCGCCCTCGGCGGCTCGGTTGCGGGTCTTGTCGGACCCAGCGGCGAAACCGACGACGCGGTCGCCAATACGGAAGCGCGTGACCTCAGCACCGACTTCGACCACTTCGCCAGCGACATCGGAGCCGAGAACGAATGGATAGGGCATCCACGGCGTGAAAATGTCGCCCATCGTCTGTTGCAGCCGATCCATGGGATTGACCGCAACGGCATGGGCACGGACGACGATCTCGTTTGAGCGCGGCGCGGTATAGGGGGCGGTGCCAACGGCAAGAGGGGCGCGCTTGGCGGCGAGCCACAGAGCATTGTTCTCGGGCATGGGGCGGTTCCTGTATCAACGCCGGGCTTGGCGTCGAGGTCAGAAATACTGAAATCTTGCTGGACGAACCATGCTCGAAAATCCATATTTATATCGCAATCGTCCAAGAGGCTCCTGTGGACCCACTTTCCGATATTCTGTCGCTCCTAAAACCCAACGGCTATGGCTTCCGCGGTCTCGATGCCGGTGGTGACTGGGCGTTGAGTTTCGGGTCGGACGATGGGGTGAGGTGCTACGCGTTGGGAACGGGCGCGTGCTGGCTCCTGCTAGACGGCGCTCTTGAGCCCATGCAACTGGGCGCGGGCGATTTCGTGTTGCTCTCCGGCGGCAGGGGCTATCGCATCTATAGCGCGCCCGATGTCGAGCCAATCGACGCCTTCGCATTCTTTCCCTCAGTTCCCCCCGGCGAGACGGCGGTGCTGAACGGCGGCGGTGACGTCTCCGGAGTGGGCGGGTATTTCGGCTTCGAGGGGCTGCACACCGATGTGCTGCTCGGCCAATTGCCGTCTGTTGTCTACATCCGCGCCGAGGCCAGCAAGACTGCTTTGCGCGGGTCGATCGAGAGGCTGATGCACGAGCTTCGCGAGCCACAGCCTGGCAGCACACTGATCGCAGAACATCTTGCGCAGGCACTGCTGATCGAAGCACTGCGGCTGCATCTGGCGGATGCTTCGCCTCATGGCGCGGGTTGGTTGTTTGCGCTTGCGGATAAGCAAATGCGCGCCGTGATCACGGCCATGCACGCGCATCCTGGGCGCAAATGGACCCTTGAGGGGCTGGCGAAGGTCGCGGGCATGTCGCGCTCGAGCTTCGCAGTGCGCTTCAAGCAGACAGTTGGCGAGCCCGCAATGGATTATCTCACCCGCTGGCGGATGATCGTCGCCTCCGACCGCCTTGCCAACCGTGGCATGCCCATCGCGGTCGTGGCGCCGCTGGTCGGATACGAATCCGAAAGCGCGTTCGGCGCAGCATTCAAGCGCGTCATGGGCTATTCGCCGAAACAGTTCGCAAGGGCCGCTGGAGCATAGCTCACCAGGCTTCAATCCCGTAGCGCGGCGCACTGTATCGGTGATCCGCGCAACCACTCCAGGCCATTCTCCTGAAAGCGCACGAGCGAATTGGTACACAACCTGACCCCCACCACTTTTTTGCGCGGGGAACTCAACTTCTACTTTGCGCCAACACGGACCTTCTTATGGGCCGTATTCCGCCACTCAGTAACGGGCTTGCCGCCAACTCCGTCCATTTGCTTTGGTTGCAGTGACGGTAGGTGGTAATGCGCCCAGTGTCTGTCAGATCATGAATGACCGATGCGTCCTATTGGAAACTTGCGAAGTCCACGGCGCACTCGGAGCTTGACATAATACCAATCGGTTTTGTATCAATTCAAAACTGAATGGTTTCATTTCCAATGCGCACCCCAAAACCAAAAGACGTTCAGCCGATCTTCCGCGCCCTCGCGGATCCGACCCGGCGTGCGATTATCACAATGCTTGCCGAGGGCGAGCGGCCGATCGCTGAGATTGCGGCGGTTTTCAAGATGACACGTCCAGCTGTCGCCAAGCATCTGGCAATACTACGCGCGGGCGGTCTCATATCTGTCCAGCAGCGTGGGCGAGAGCGCATCAATCGCATCGAGCCAACAGCGCTGCGCGCGGCCGCTGACTGGCTCAAATATTTCGAGGTGTTTTGGGACGAGCGGCTCGCGCTGCTCAAGGCTGCTGTCGAAGGGAAGGACCAATGCAAATGAAACTGGTGAAGACAATATTCTTGAAGGCTCCGCGCACGCATGTCTGGAAATTCCTGACCGAAGCGGATCGGCTGGCGCTGTGGTTCCACAGAGGCGAGAAGGACCTGACTGGTGGCGGCGAATGGGCGTTAGTCTCCAATAGCT
>CAIZGQ010000003.1 GCA_903932565.1 uncultured Hyphomicrobiales bacterium | reverse complement strand
GCCGGCGTCTTGGTGATGCCGTGCGAAATGAAATTGACGACGTCCAGGCGCGTGGCACCCTGCTGGTGCAGGTAATAGACGGCGTGGGAGTCTTTTTCGCCAAAAATGGCGACGAGCACATTGGCCCCGGTGACCTCCTTCTTGCCGTTGGAGGTGGACTGCACGTGCATGATGGCGCGCTGTATCACGCGCTGGAAACCCAGCGTGGGCTGGGTATCGGCTTCCGAGTTCTGCGGCAGCACGGGGGTGTTGTCGGCAATGAAGTTCTGCAGGCTCTTGCGCAGATCTTCGATATTGCAGGCACAGGCACGCAACACCTCCGTGGCAGAGGGGTTATCCAGCAGCGCGAGCAACAGGTGCTCGACGGTGATGAACTCGTGGCGGGCCTGGCGGGCCTCCACAAACGCCATGTGCAAGCTGACTTCCAATTCCTGCGCGATCATGCTTCCTCCATCACGCACTGCAGCGGGTGCTGGTGCTCGCGTGAAAAACTGCAAACCTGCTCAACCTTGCTGGCCGCGACATCTTTCGGATACACGCCGCAGATCCCACGGCCCTCATGATGCACTTTTAGCATGATCTGGGTCGCCTGTTCCCGACCCTTGCCGAAAAATTTCTGTAATACCCCAACAACGAACTCCATTGGGGTGAAGTCATCATTCAAAAGGACGACTTGAAACATCGGTGGCGGTTTGGTCTCCGCCACCTTCTTCTCTACGACCGTACCTTCTTCGAACCGTTCGCTCATGACTCACAAAAATTACCGCCCTGCGAAGCACAACGTAGCACGTTAGGGCGCGAGTCGCTACGGAACACATGATAAGTGAAACGGTGACCGCTTCGGGGCGCGCTGGCCGAGAATTCGGCACCCGCAAGTCCTCATATTGACCCTCCCGGTCACATCCCGATCGGCTATGGGCCGCAAGAGTTACGCCCGGTTTTCGTGCGATTGCCGGCGCAAACGGCCGGCGCCGCCGCCAGGAGGGCCTTGCCAGCAGGTTCCGGGCAGGAAGAATGCACCACCACGGGCCTTAAGCGACGGGTACGTTCGGCACCGAACAAATGGGTGGGTCTTGACGATTCATCAGATTTGATCGAACAATCTGACACCTGACGAAGGCGAAGAACCTCGCAGGAGTCAAGGCGAGCCCACAGCTTGTTTGGGGTCGGCCGAAGGGATAGGGGTCCCGGGGGAGGAACCGGCGCTGCTGGCCGGATGCACCGCGACACCTTGTATCAGTTGGGGAAACGCGGAGAAGAGGATTTTTGCATGGCTACAGGGACGGTGAAATGGTTTAACGATGCCAAGGGGTATGGATTCATCACCCCGGACGATGGCGGGGAAGATCTGTTCGCGCATTTTTCGGCGATCCAGATAGGCGGATTCAAGACTCTGAAGGAAGGCCAGAAGGTGGTCTTCGAGATCGTTCAGGGCCCCAAGGGCAAGCAGGCGTCGAACATTACGCCGAACGCCTGAACCGCAGCCATCCAGGCAAACAAAAGCCCCGCACTGCGGGGCTTTTTCATTCGGGAGACCTGACCTGCCGGACGGATTGCCCGCGACGTCCCGGCGATCGCCGATCACATCTGCGCGATCATCGCCGCGCCGAATCCCGAACACGAAAGTTGTGTCGCGCCCGGTAGCGAACGGGCGAAATCATAGGTGACCGTTTTGTTCTGGATGGTCTTTTCCATGGAACTCAGGATGAGATCCGCAGCCTCCACCCAACCCATGTGGCGCAACATCATTTCCGCCGACAGGATCTCCGAACCCGGGTTGACGTAATCCTTGCCGGCGTACTTGGGCGCCGTGCCATGCGTGGCCTCAAACACCGCAACGGTGTCGGACAGGTTCGCGCCCGGCGCGATGCCGATGCCGCCCACCTGTGCCGCCAGTGCGTCGGAGATGTAGTCGCCGTTGAGATTGAGCGTCGCGATGACGTCGTATTCGGCGGGCCGCAGCAGGATTTGTTGCAAAAAAGCATCGGCTATC
>CAIZGQ010000002.1 GCA_903932565.1 uncultured Hyphomicrobiales bacterium | reverse complement strand
GGCGTCTCCGATCAGCCGCGCGTGGTCTTGCGGCCACTTTCACCGGCCCGCAGAGTTTTGCCGCTGGAAGACCGGTTGCAGGAGCGGATGGGCACGTCGCCCCCCAGATTGATCAGTGGCGATGTGCGCCGGTCCGGTCGCTTGATGCGCGACGCGCGTAACGTGCGCGGCTACAGCCTGCGCCATCATCGCGGGCTCCTCACCAACGCTATCTGAGCTGGCATCGCACCGAGCCAACAAAAAAGGCGGCCCGAAGGCCGCCTTTTGCATGTGACCCTTAAAAGGTCAGTAGCTGTAGTACATGTCGAATTCGACCGGATGTGGCGTCATTTCATAGCGCATCACGTCCTGCATCTTCAGGTCGATGTAGCTGTCGATGAAGTCATCGTTGAACACGCCGCCGGCCTTTAGGAAGGTGCGATCCTTGTCGAGGCTGGCCAGCGCTTCACGCAGCGAGCCACAGACCGTCGGGATCTTCTTCAGTTCCTTCGGGGGCAGGTCGTACAAGTCCTTGTCCATGGCAGCGCCCGGATCGACCTTGTTGATGATGCCATCCAGGCCCGCCATCAGCATGGCTGAGAAGGCGAGATAGGGATTGGCAGTCGGATCGGGGAAGCGAACTTCCACGCGCTTGGCCTTGGGGTTCGTCGTCCATGGAATACGGCAGGAGGCCGAACGGTTGCGGGCCGAATAGGCCAGCAGCACCGGGGCTTCATAGCCGGGAACCAGACGCTTGTAGGAATTGGTCGACGGGTTTGTGAACGCGTTGAGCGCCTTGGCATGCTTGATGATGCCGCCGATGTAGTAGAGGCATTCCTGGCTCAGATCAGCGTATTGATCGCCAGCCATCACAGGCTTGCCGGCCTTCCAGATCGACTGGTGGACGTGCATGCCCGAGCCGTTGTCGCCGAAGATGGGCTTAGGCATGAAGGTTGCGGTCTTGCCATAGCTCTGCGCCACCTGATGGATCGCATACTTATAGATCTGCAGGTGATCGGCCATTGTCGTCAGGGTGCCGAACTTCATGCCAAGTTCGTGCTGGGCAGACGCCACTTCGTGATGGTGCTTCTCGACCTTGACGCCCATGGATGCCATGGCCGCCAGCATCTCGCCGCGCATGTCCTGCGCCGAGTCGATCGGGGGAACCGGGAAATAGCCGCCCTTGGTGCGAACGCGGTGACCCAGATTGCCACCCTCATAGGCGGTGTCGGAGTTGGTCGGCAGTTCAACCGAGTCGAGAACAAAGCCTGTGTTGTAGGGATCGGCCTTGAAGCGCACGTCGTCGAACACGAAGAACTCGGCTTCCGGACCAAAGAAGGCCGTGTCGCCGATGCCGGTCGACTTCAGATAGGCTTCGGCCTTCTTGGCCATGCCACGCGGATCACGCGAATAGGGCTCGCCGGTCGAGGGCTCAAGAATGTCGCAAACGATGGAGAGCGTGGACGCCGCAAAAAAGGGGTCGAGCACGGCGGTTGTGGGATCCGGCATCAGGATCATGTCGGACTCGTTGATGGCCTTCCAGCCTGAGATCGACGAGCCGTCGAACATCGTGCCTTCCGAGAACATCTCTTCGTCCACCAGCGCGATGTCGAAGGTGACGTGCTGCCACTTGCCACGCGGATCGGTGAAACGCAGGTCGACATACTTGATATCGTCGTCCTTGATCTTCTTCAGCACGTCTTGGGCGGTCTTCATGTGTACCCCTCTCTGGTCGCCCTCAACGGGCGGATCGAAACGACAAGGATGGTCGGGTTGACCATTTGGAAAAACAGAAATGATGGAGCTTAGAGCGCGTCTGTGCCGGTTTCACCGGTGCGGATGCGGATCGCGCCTTCGATGTTGGAAACGAAGATCTTGCCATCGCCGATGCGGCCGGTTTGTGCGGCCTTGCGGATGGCTTCAACGGCTCTCTCGAGAAGCTCGTCCGACATAACGACTTCGATTTTCACCTTGGGCAGGAAATCGACGACATATTCGGCGCCACGATAAAGCTCCGTATGGCCTTTCTGGCGGCCAAAACCTTTGGCCTCGGTGACCGTAATGCCCTGAAGGCCGGCCTCCTGAAGCGCTTCCTTCACCTCATCGAGTTTGAAGGGCTTGATGATGGCCTCAATCTTTTTCATACGCCTTCAACTCTCCCTGACGGACTTGCCACGTTGCCCCCAATGTGGTGACCAGATGCTGTCCCGCACGGTCGACGCAAACCTATATCGCCATTCAACGAGGCTGCAACCGCCATCCGTCCGAAAGTTCGCAGCCTTCAGGCGAAATCGCCATGTGCTTGGGCCAAATGCCACGAACTTCGACCAAAGAGATGCAGTTTGGCCAGAAACGAACCCCGCCCGTGCAGGTTGTAGGCTTGGCGCTCGACTGAATCAAGGATCGCAACTGCACTGGGTTTTGTGGTGATCAGGCAGCGCCCGGCGCAATTGGCAGGTCCTGTCGCATGCCCCATTCAGCCCATGATCCATCGTAGAGCAAGCCGGGATTGCGGCCGATCACGGCCATGGCCAGCGTGATGATCGCAGCCGAGACGCCAGATCCGCAGCTTGTGATCACAGGCTGCCCCGCCACAAGACCGGCAGCATCCAGCGCCGTTGCGAGTGCGGCGTCGGATTTCAGGCGGCCGTTCTCCACAAGCTCGGTCCAGGGCAGGTTGAGGCTGCCTGGCATGTGACCCGCGCGCAGGCCCGGTCGCGGCTCCGGCGCTTCACCACGAAAGCGATCTGCCGCGCGGGCGTCGATGACCTGTGTGCGCTTGGTCTCCAGCGCTGTTTTCACGTCATTGGCTGTGGCAACCACCGCGTTGTTGAGCCGGGCTGTGAAATGGCGCGGCTGTCGGATCGTCTCGCCATCCTCCAGCGGGCGACCTTCGGCGACCCAGGCTGGCAGGCCACCATCCAGAACGTAGACATCCTGCAGACCGAACGCGCGCAGCATCCACCAGACGCGGGGTGCCGAGAACAGGCCCATGCCGTCATAAACAACGGCGCTCATGCCATCGCCAATGCCCAGGCGTCGCATGTGCGACGAAAACGTGATCGGGTCGGGCATCATGTGGGGCAGGTCGGACGCTGTGTCCTTGATGACTTCAACGTCGAAGCGCACGGCACCGGGGATGTGACCCGCCTTGAACTCCGCATCGGCGTTGCGATTCTGCTGAGGGAGATAAAACGAGGCATCCACGACCACCAGACCCGGCGCACCAAGGCGCTCCGCCAGCCATTGCGTGCTGACGAGGTGCGGGCGGTGTTGATCTGAGGCGGATGGCTCTGAGGCAGCTGGCATGGGATGTCCTGACGTGATGTGCAATCAGGGTAGCGACTTCCAAATCGGATTGCGAGGGCTCGACGCGGGTCGCGTGCCACACGCGATCCAAATAACATCAGCGTGAGGGATCATTCCAAAGGTTGCGGACTCAGCGCCGTTCCCCTTAATCTCCGAATGTCAGTGTTGCTCTGAGCGCCGATGGGCTTCATCCGCGACCTGATACCAACTGCGCCCGTGCCTGACAAAGGCCGCAGGAGCGCACCCGAGGGCTGGAAACGCACGACGCATCTTGTGGATGCGCGGCGAGGAGACTTGGCATGACGAGTTTGACGATCAACGGCAAGAAAATGACCGTGGAGGCGGATGCCGACACGCCGCTGCTCTGGGTGTTGCGCGAACATCTCCAGATGACAGGCACGAAGTTTGGCTGCGGCATTGCCCAGTGCGGGGCCTGTACGGTCCACATTGATGGCGAGCCGACCCGCTCGTGCCAGATTCCGCTGGGCTCCATCGGTGCCAAAAAGATCACGACGATTGAAGGCCTGTCGCCCGACAGCAGCCATCCCTTGCAAAAAGCCTGGGTGGCGGAGCAGGTGCCGCAATGTGGTTACTGCCAGTCCGGCCAGATCATGCAGGCCGCGGCCCTTCTGAAGAAAAACCCGAAGCCCACGCGCAGCGAAATCGTCCGCCACATGGACGGTAACATCTGTCGCTGTGGCACCTATGGCCGCATCGTTGCGGCGATTGAGTCGGCTGCCAGCATGCTGCCGAGCAAATCTGCCTCCGCCGCAGATGTGAAGGGAGCCAAGTGATGAACGAGACCCCTCGCAATCTTCAATTCGCCCTGTCGCGCCGCAGCTTTGTTGTGGGTGGCACCGGTGCCGCCATCGGCGTGTCGTTTGGTGGACTGGCCAAGGCCGCCACGCTTGGCGACCTGAGTGCCAAGGCCGACAAAGGCCTTGTGGCCAACGCCTGGATTTCCATTGGGTCTGATGGCACCGTGACAATCATGTCCGCCGCCTCCGAAATGGGGCAGGGCATCATGACAACGTTGCCGGTCGTGGTGGCCGAAGAGCTGGATGCGGATTGGGCAAAAGTTCGCGTCGTGCAATCGCCAGCCAATGAAAAGGATTATGGCAATCCAAATTTCGGCGGGACGCTCACGACGGTCGGCAGCATGTCGACCAATGGTTACTTCGGCAAGTTGCGATTGGCGGGCGCGCAGGCGCGGCGCATTCTGATCCTCAATGCCGCCAAAACCTGGAACGTTCCAGCCACCGAGCTGACAACCGAGCCCGGCTTTGTCGTGCATGCCGCCTCCGGCCGCAAGCTTTCATATGGCGAGATAGCCAAGACGGCGACCGTGCCCGATCCGATGCCGGAGATCACCAAGGCTGACTTGAAGCCGGCCTCGCAGTTTCGCCTGATTGGCAAGGACATTCCGCGCATTGACGTGCCGCTGAAGGTCAATGGCACAGCCATCTACGGCATCGATACGCACATGCCGGGCATGGTCTATGCCTCCATCCGCAATCCGGATGTGCAGGGCGAAACCCCGCTGCAGGTGGATGATGCGGCCGCCAAAAAGGTCAAGGGCTTCATCAAGACCGTGATGCTTCCCAATGCGGTTGCTGTGGTGGCGGACTCGTTCGAGCATGCGCGTAAAGGTGCAGCCGCGCTTGTCATCAAATGGAGCGAAACCGCCAAGGCGCGCAGCTATTCCAGCGAGGCGGTGACGGCGGATTACCTCAAGATTGCAGCTGACAAGAGCCAGACCGGCGCGGCAATGGTGAAGATTGGGGATGCCCCCGCTGCGATTGCCGGCGCGGCCAAGGTGATCGAGGCCGAGTTCACCAACGACCACGTGTCGCACATCTGCATGGAGCCGATGAATGCGACGGCAATCGTCAAGGGTGATCAGGTCGAGGCGTGGGTCTCGAACCAGTCGCCGACCAACATGAAGCGCGGCGCGGCCGAAGCAGCAGGCACGACGCCTGATAAAGTCACGATCCATACGCCACTTCTTGGTGGTGGCTTTGGTCGGCGCTCGGACCCTGATGTGTTGCGCGGCGCTGTGCTGATCGCCAAGGCGATGGACGGCAAGCCGGTCAAGGTGATCTGGCCGCGCGAGGACGATGTGCAGAAAGACATGTTCCGGCCAATGTCGGGACAGCGCATTTCGATTGGGCTGGATGCGGACAACAACATTGTTGGCTGGCATCATCGCATCGTGAATGAATCCTATTATGCGCGCGTCAATCCGGTCGGGTTTGAAAAGCTCGGCTTCAAGGACATTGTGTCGGCGGGCGGCGGGGAATTCAAATATGGATTGCCTGCGCATCTGGTTGAATCCGTGCATGTGAAGCGCGGAATCAACGTCGGTGCCTGGCGTGGCATTGCACCGGGCTTCACCAAGTTTGCGGTGGAGACGATGATTGACGAAGTTGCGGCGAAAAAAGGCGTTGATCCGCTCGATTTCCGCATCTCGCTTTTGTCAAAAGAGCCCCGTGCCATAGCTGTTTTGAAGGCTGTGGCCGAGATGAGCAACTACAGCAAGGCGCGAACGGGCACCGCTGTTGGCATCGCGTTCTCGGATGCGCTGGGCAGTTACACAGCTGGGGCTGTGGAAGTGTCGCTCGGTAAGAACGGCAGCCTTGATGTGCATCACATTTGGGCCGCCGTGGATACCGGGATTGCCGTGCAGCCCAAGAACATCATTGCGCAGATGGAAGGCTCGATGGTGTTTGGATTGAGTGCAGCTCTGTATGAGCAGATCACGATCCGTGATGGTGTGGTGCAGCAGACCAACCTCGACTCGTATCGCGTGCCGCGCATGTCGGACTTGCCGCCGATGGAAATTCGTATCGTGGCCACTGACAATGCGCCCACGGGTGTGGGCGAAGCGGGCACACCGGTCATCGCGCCCGCGATTGCCAATGCGGTTGCCAAGCTCACGGGCGGCAAGCGCTTGCGGGCGCTGCCGTTCACGACGGATCGTGTGGAGAAGTTGCTGCAGGCGTAGGTGGCAGGCTCCCTCTCCCCTGGGAGAGGGTGGTCGGCGGATGCCGACCGGGTGAGGGTGTGGACCAAGCCATCTATAATCGACCCTCATCCGTCATGCTCCGCATGCCAGCTTCTCCCACCGAACCCCGGCTCGAG
>CAIZGQ010000001.1 GCA_903932565.1 uncultured Hyphomicrobiales bacterium | reverse complement strand
GATGAGAAGGAGAGAGCGAAGGTGGAAGCCGTGGCGATGGATATGTGGGATCCTTACATTGCTGCGACAAAAAAATACATTCCGTCTGCTTCAAATTCAAAATGTGATGTGACCTCGGCGCTGGCCATCGACTGCAACGAGCGGATCGTTTTCTGACTTTCTTCCGGCGTGTTCATCCTTGCGGTCCAAGAGGAGAACTCGAGACGCAAGCGAAACTTTTCGATGGACGAAGGGATGAAGCCAGCGCAGGCAAGATTATCTTGCCATTCCGAAATCGTGCGGTTGCGAACGTGCGATGGATCGCGGATCAATTCCAGAGACTGAAGCCACGTGTCGAGTAGAGTTTCTTTCGGCGACACAACATCCATCACGTATAAATGTCCGCCAGGCTTCAAGACCCGACGCGCCTCCAGCAAGGCTCCTCTGAGATCGTTCCAATGATGAGCGCTGTAACGTGTGATCAGGATGTCGAAAGAGGCGTCTGGCAGCGGTAGTTCTGAAACAGACCCCTGGGCCACCGCGAGATTATTCAATCCCCTCCGGACTGCCTCCTCTTCCACGAGTTTGACCATATGGTCGGAGAGATCATAGGCGACAATCTTTTTGACTTTCGGCGCCACGCGGAAAGACACATGACCGCCGCCGCACCCCATATCGAGCAAAATGGCGTTTGGTTGCTCCCCGATGAGTTCTGCAAGCTGATCAAGGTCTTTGCCTTGGCTGTGAACTTCACTCTTGAGGTAGGCCTCCGCCTGACCACCAAATTGAGCGTTGACGACATGTTCGTGAGTGAATTCCGGCATCTGCAACTCTCAATAACCTTGTGACGGGTATGAGATTGAGCGCCTCTTTAAACTAGTACAAGATTGAGTTTTATACTATTATAAATCCTATCATGGTGACTGAGAACACACGACGCGCCCTCGGCGACTTCATACGTGTCCATCGGGAAAGGATGAGCGCTCCGAATGCTGCTGCGTCCAAGCGGCGGACGCCTGGTCTTCGGCGAGAAGAGCTTGCCGAAGCCTGTAAGGTCAGTCTGACCTGGATTACGTGGCTGGAGCAGGGCCGGAATGTCTCAGCGTCTGCGCAAGCGTTGTCGCGGCTTGCAGAAGCGCTCAGGCTTGGACCGGCAGAACGAGGTTACCTTTTCACTCTCGCGGGTCGACGCGATCCAGATGAGCCTTTGCCAGTCCAAAATGACCTTGCTCCTGAAATTCTGGCTCTGCCCAGCAACATTCTAATACCGGCCTATTTGCTTGACCGCACATGGACGGCCCGAGCATGGAATCAGCCAGCAGCCGACCTCTTCAAAGGGTGGTTGGACGAGGACCATGATCGCAATCTGCTGCGGTTTATATTTTTGTCGTCATCGGCCAAGGGCCTTATTGCCAACTGGGATGATCGCGCGCGGCGCGTGGTGGCTGAATTCCGTTCAGATTTCGGAAGTCGACTGCACGATCAGGTGATTCAGGCATTGGTCGAAGAACTCGACCAAGCGTCGCCAGTCTTTAAACGCCTCTGGCGCGATCAAGCTGTTTTAGAGCGGGAGGGCGGGCAGCGTTGCTTCAACGATCCAGCAAGGAGGTTCATTCAAACAACCTTGGCAGTCGCCTCCGCCCCGGATATCCGACTCGTTGCGTTGACCCCGAATTGACTTGATAGAAATCCAGCAACCACACTTTCGCGCATTCACAGATCGGCATCGCTGCTGACTCCGCGCCCGGTTAGATGACCCACAAGAAGCCTTGCCTGTGGGGGCAATTCTGAAATGTTCCAAGCGCAAAGTGTCAGGTTTCTAAGTGCCCACATCTCAGTGAGAGTTATCAAGTGTAGTTCGCCCGCTCGAGCTGAACGTTGTGCTGCCGCCTCGGGTAGAATCGCAACTCGCACAATTCGTCATGCACGCTGTTGGGGTCGCTCATCCACGGCTTCGGAAATCACCGCAGCAAGGCCTTCGTCGACGCTTTGGTGTTAGCCAAGCGAATTTAATGGGTTGCTCAAAGCAAAGCTCTAGGTTTTAGTCACTGATCATTTTCGCGCTTCGGAGCGCCCCATGTCCACTCAGTCGGCTTCTCCTAACGGTTTGATCGACGACTTGGCCTAGGCCCGGCGTCAGATCGCCAACGTGCCGAGCCCGCGGCGCATTTTTCGTCTCGGTTCGCCCGCCTGAAGCGCGGGGTTAAAATACCTAAAGCCGGCGACACATCGCTTATGGCACGGCTGGACAGGCTAGCGAGATCGACGCGCATGCGAGTTGCTTTTTTCAATAGATAGGGTTCTGCTAAGCTATTGCCATGAAAAAAAATACGACCGATGTCACACACCTGTTGTCGTCCTTCACCGGACAAAATCTCACCGCAACGCTGGGATCGATCGAAGGGACAATTCTCGGCATTACGGCGGGGGATTGCTCGGCCTTCCTGCAAAAAGCCGGGGCTGCGGCCGATGTTCTAGCCGCTGCTGCGGAAATGAAGCGGCTCGCCGGGCAGATCAACGCCACCATTCATGCCCTCGGCATCCTTCTTTGCCTGCCCCATATCCTGGAACCGGGCGAACGAGTTGAATATGTCTCGCTTGGAGCCGGCAACACGGGCCGTTTGTTCGATCTCGAAACGAATTTCCGCGTCGCAGAATTCAAATTCATTCATTGGAAGGGTGGCGCCGAGTCGATCCGGCAGAACGGAATATTCAAGGACTTTTTCCTTCTGGCCGATCAAAGCACCACCAAGCGGAAGTTCCTTTATCTTCTGGGCACACAGCATGCCCTGAAGTTCCTACAAGGAGGGCGTTTGCTAGATAGCGTCCTTGGCCGGAGCGGAAAGTTGCATGATCGCTTCCGCGAACGCCACGGCGAGCAGTTCGCCCGTGTGCGGGATTATTATGCGGCGTGCGCGCACCTGGTTTCGATCGAAGATGTGTCGTTATGGCTGTCCGAACTAGCGGCGAACACCGTCGATTCGGCGCAGGACGACTCATCCAGCAGAAAGCGTACGTAATGAAAAACAATTAATGAGAGCCGGTTAAATGCTTTGTAGTTTCGCAGAACAATTCCCGACGTTCACCGAGGATTTCCTAGAGCGAGGCCGGACGCTGCGGCGTAGGTTTCGCGAGGAAACCGTAACTGACCTTATGATGGGGTGCCTCATAACCGCTGGGCTCGGCCGTATCATCGTAGAGTTCCCGGACGAGCCTGCGACCGGCGCTGACATGGAATGGAATTTTGTCGATCAGGGACGGGGGACGTTCTTCCGAATCGTATTGCAGGCGAAACAGGCATATGGCGACGGGGGGAGTTGGACCCGACACAACTACAGGGAACTGCTGCACAGATCGGGAACAGGTGGAAAGCTTCAGGCTGAAACGCTTTGTGATACGGCGCGAGTTCCCGGATCGGCAACCTACCCGCTCTATGTTTTGTATCATCCCGCTCAGACTTGCAGGCTGGCGCGGCAAGACGGGGAGACGATGCTCGCAGGCGTCAATCTCGCCGATGGATTTATAATCGAGCAGCTCGTGAAATCTGCCGCGACCCAGAAACTCCGGACCAACAACAAGAGTCTACGCGTAATAGCGCCGCATTTATTCAGTTTGAGCGATCTCTTTTGTCCCTCGGTGCTGCTGCCTGCCCCTCCCTTTGCACCAGGCATATCCGGCGAGCTTTGGCGCGGCGCGATGGAGCGAATTCGTGACGGACGGTTGGGAGTTCCTATTCCGCCGACTCCGCAAGACGTACGGAAACGTCTTGCTGGCGCATTGACTGCTCTTCCTAAGAACGCTGTGGGCATGCCGGATCATCCGCGGCAGCCGGTTCCGGATGTTGCGGTTGAAATCCCCGCTGATGTCCAGAACGTGATCCACCGCGCGCGAGACGGTAAGAAAAGCGAACCAAGAGTATCTTTGGATAGATGGCGCGTGACGTATCTGTCTGGCAGTCCGCGAGATGACGAAGGATACTTACGTCGCGACCCAGATTCTCAATATTAGAGCCGACCAATCAACGCAAAAAATAAACGTCGACTTGGACTAAAATCAAATCGGACTGGCGACGTGGCGACGCGGATTTTTGGAGGGGTAAACGAGAGAAGACTTCACGAATTTCAGTACTCCACCAGTCTTACACTAATCATCATCAATTCTGCTATCTGGTCGAATACATTTCCCTAGAACCAGCCAATTTACGTAGACAACATTATCCCATTCGATGGACCAGTTCAGTGGGGGCAGACAAGTCGGGCTTCAGGTGCGGGAGCGGACGTGGCTAACGTTTTCTGGTGCGACCTGACGCATTCATGTCCGCGCGCGATGTCACAGGGACCTTGACCGAAACTGTCAGAAAGTCCGCTGCGAGTCTTTTGACGCCCCCACTGATGCGCAGTGCACCCGGAGCTAAGTACAGCATAACGGACCATAACACTTGCTTGTTCTCACAACATTGCGTTGAGGCAAGCTGCATCAATCGCTGCTGAGCCGCCAGCCGTCTTTTTCGCGCGTGCCTTCGGCAATCCGCCCTACGATCGAGTTGTTTTTCTTGGCGTAAATAAATCCCACTTGCCGCCTGCGAAATCCGAGAAGTGTTTTGACCTCGCTCGCCACGGCCAAATACTGCCCGTTGGGAGAACAAAGAGCTGCCTCCACGCGACAGCGGCCTTTGCCGATGGCTTGAACTTCCCGTTCGGTGATTTGATCCCACAGCTCTTTTTCATCGTCATTGCGCGCTGTGCCGTCTAGCAGCCGAGTCAGCGGCTCCAGGCGATGATCGCCGGATGTTGTGTATTCAAATTGGATTTCCAGGCCAGTCAGTCCGCACTTGCGGAGATCGTCCGGATGCGTCTCCTTACTGCTCCAAAAGCATTTCTTTGCTTCGAACGGAGCGCAAAACTTTCCGGTGGCGGAGCGAATAGCTTCGCGTTCGAGGAGGGGCGTCTGCGACACGCTGCTGTATACCAGAAGCTTCTTGAGGACGCGCCCTCCCGAAAAGGCGGACGCGCCGATCTCGGAAGGGAGCACCAAAACTCCTGTTTCTTCGCACGCTTGTAAGATACCTGGGCATACTTTTTGGCCTGTCACGCTGCAACTTTCAGCTTCATCGTTCGCGATAAGCTGGCGCGTCTCGAAACACCTTACGAATTCGCTTTGGTGACCGACCCTTGAAGACAGGAAGGATTGGGCTTCAGCATCCGTGCGGAAGGCCCTTTTTGATATGTCGCTGACGCGAAGCTCGGAGCGGAGAGCTTCGATACCAGAGAAAGAGCACTTCTGGAACTCCTCGGCCTCGGCACGGATACCGCTCACGCCCGACGTCTTCAGCAGATGTTTGCCGACAACATTTCCGCTGACGCCGGAGATCTCCACCTCGTCGGAAAGCAATATTTTGCCGGAACGCGAACATCGGGCCATGTGTTCGGGCCGCGCTAGCCGGCCGCTATACTCGGATTTTTGCAGCAGATGGGCCAATACCTCCTTGTTGCTGATGTTACAGAGGCCAAGCGCTGCTTTAGGCACGAACTTGTTCGTTATGGAGCATTTTGAGAAGGGTGGCTGTGCCGTGATACTCGCTTCAGATGGTGAAACGGCAATCTGGCTGACCACGCTGTCGCCGCCGTCGATACGGTATTTGATGCGGGTACGAACCTCTCTTCTCAATGTTCCTTTCGCACCCGCCAACGCAAAGGACAGGCGAGGGGTGAAATCATCTTCCATCTTCTTGCGTTTGCGCTCGTCAATGCCAGCTGCCTGCATCTCCTGCGCGCGGCGCTCCAGATAAAAACGTGAAAATTCCGCGATCGCCGGATCCTGGGACGCAGCCTCCAAAATCTGCGCGGTATCCAACCCGAGAGCGTCTGGCTGCTCTACCGTCCGTGGCATCATCGACAAGGCTTTGCGGGAAAACGCACCCTGCGCGGCGGGCGCACATTTCACCTCAACGAGTCGCTCATAACTGTCATGAGCGACGGTGGCACGGGCGCGTACAAGCGCTGTGCCGTTCATCTGGAGCCGCGCGTCTTCCGTCTCGATGCTCTCGACCTCCCCACTGAAGGCTGCAACCCAGCCGCGCGCCATCTGCTCTGCGGTCAGACGTGGATCCTTGTCCAGATCGTCGACAGCATGAAGGCCCGAGACAGTCATGCGCTGGACAAGCTTCGAAAACGCCGGGGTGCCGGGAGCATATAAGGATGAACCAACTGCCTGTTCCGCTGTATCATCGAACCTGATGAATTCGCGTCCGCCATCTTCCTCGACGAGAAAGAGGCCTGTGTCTTTCGGGGTCACCCGCGCGCCTAGATTTTCAAAGGCCCGAAGTGTGAACTCTTGAACGCTCATCGATCGCTCAAGCGGCGGCAGTGCGGGCGCCCGGGGCCCTACAAAGCCCTGGCCATCACCGCCGCCGAGCAGTTCATTAATGCGAGCCTCTTCACGCTGAAGGTTCTCTTTCGCCTCGGTGATGCTCTGTTCGATCATGCGAGTTGCCGCCTCCGTATCGGAGCCTTTTAGAGCCGCGACCACGAGTTGGCGGATCTTCTCTTCGAACCCATCTTCTTCTTCACCGCCAACGCCTGACCCTTCGAGAAGGGCTTCGATGTCGCCGATTGCACTCGTCGCCATTTGCAACTTTTGCATCAACCGCCCGACAATGTACTCTTCGAACGTCCCTTTGAGCGTGATGTTGAAAATTCCTACGCTGGCATGCTCCGATGCCAAACGCTGAATGCGGCCGATGCGCTGCTCGACGATCATCGGATTCCACGGCAGGTCGTAATTGACCAGAACGTTGGCAACTTGAAGGTTTACGCCTTCGGAGCCGGCCTCAGTCGAAACGATCACCCGGCATTTCGGGGGAGTCGCCCTGAAATTCGAGATGGTGTCCTGATTGCGGGAGCCGGACGTTCCATTGATTATGCCGACGGACAAGCCGTGGCTTTCCAGGAAAAGCTGGATGGTTGTTTGTGTCTCACGCCGGCTAGTGAAAATGACCAGTCGCCAGCGCTCCGGATTCTGTTTTTTTAGAGTCTCGATTAGCGCTCCCAGCCCGTCGAGCTTGGCGCTGGTCGTCATGGTCTGAACGACGCCCCGCACATTCGCTGCAAAGTCCGGCGCAATTGTTCTGTTGCGCTCCATATTGTCGAGCTGGGCTTTGAGCGCCTGCGGGCTACTGGTCAGCGCTTGCAATATGCTGATTTGGGCAAGCTTGTTGAGCTTCTCGATTCCTTTGGCGACAACCTTGATTAGCTCAAGCTCCTTTGCCGTTGGGTTGACGCGGTGAAGCTGCACATTTCTGTCTGGGAAATGCAGCTTGGCGTCTCCTCGGCGCACGCGTGACATGTAGCCATAGACAATCGAGCGGAATTCCTGCGTCGCTTCCGGCTTTAGCCTGCGTGCCTGATCTCGATCGCCATCTATGAATTTTCTTGCGAACTGTCCGTCTGAACCAAACGGATTGTTGTGACCACGGGCCACGGTCAGCAGATCGACTAGGGAATACAGATCCCACAATCGGTTCTGGATGGGCGTCGCGGTTAGCATCAGCACAAACGGAAATCGTCGCTCTTCAAGTGCTTTCCGAAATCGCACAGCGACCTGGGGGGCCTTTTCTGTGCCATAGAGATTGCGGAGCTTGTGGGCTTCGTCGAGGACGAGCATCTGAAACCGGTCCGGCGGTAATCGGTCGAGATATTCACGCGCAGAATGGTACGTTGTGATGATTGCACCCACATCGTTAGGTTCCGCCGTTAGCAGATCGCGCCCTGTCACCACCTCAGCCGGAATATCGAATTTTGATTGCAGTTCCTCACGCCACTGTGCGCCCAGAATCTTTGGTGCAACTATGAGGGTCTTGGCCAGCCTTGAGCGGGCGATCAGCTCACTCATAATCAGCCCTGCGCTGATGGTCTTACCCAGGCCCACGTCGTCAGCAAGAAGAGTGACGGGCAAGCGGCGGCAGAAGGTGATCAGATTTCCGACCTGGTGGTTGAACGGTTCAACCCGGTCCCGCCAGCGCGATGCCGACTTCACATCCTTTCGGGACTCAATCACGATAGGGTCGATGAGATCCCACTCTAACGCGGATCTATACAGCCGATAGTCTTCGGGCTTGGGAGCGGCATGCAGGATCTGAAATTGCAGCGTCGTTGGGGTGCTCATAGAGATGGTCTATCACTCTGGTTTGCCATATCCTGAAGCGGACTTAGCCGATTTTCAATCATAGGAAGGGCTGAACACGCCTGTGTGAAATGGTGCCAACCAGATTATCTCCTGGTCCCCGTTTGGATGCAGATCCGTCCCGTGTGCTCGCCCTTCAGTTTGCCTACTTCTTTCTTTGGCGGCAGCGCCGCAGCAGAAATTTAAAACAAGCAACACAAGAAAAGGGAATAGAAGAAAGGCACCAGCGGCAGGTGCACCTTCAATTTCATGGATGAGTGTATCTATTTATGTCTACTTTCAGCAACCCCAAGGATAACTTCCCGTATCCATCATCTCCTCATCGATCCCTAACCGAACAATATATTTCATCACTGCACGACGCGGCACTTTGTCAATCATCCTCAAGTCTTCAGAATTTTATTCACTCGCAGCTCATGTCAACCTTGCATGCACCGCTCCCACCATATCTAAAATTCATGTTCGTAATAATTTTCATCGAAACTCTATTGATTTTATGTTGACACGAACCCAGCGGATTTCTGAGCAGTGCGCCCGACGGTGTTTGACATCAACACCGGCCTCGTCATCTAGAGGGCTTTCATCTTTCACTTTAGCCAAGGGTTGATAAACTGCTGCAATTGAATTGGGCGAAACAAGATTCAACTATCTCTTCTGGTGCGGCCTGATCATGCACTTCTAAAAAATCTCTTACATCACGACAATCGACCAAGTCGTCATAATCCTTGGTAAGTGCGAGGACTAGCTATTCGCCGTCACCATCAGGAGAGAGCCCAAAGACGACCTGGTTTGGATCCCCGGGATCGGTGATGACGGCGTGACGGCGTTTACCGACTTTGGCACTGAGCTTCTAATCGTGCTACTCAAATTGCACAAAGGCGATCCGATGTTTCTGAAGCGGTGAACTCAGCCCGACTGCGAATTCAGGAATCTAGGCCGGATTAATATATTAAATCGACAAACGGTTTAATTGTTGGCCAGGTTGAAAGCGCGACTTTGGGCTAGCTTTGACACGTGCGACGATCTCGACGGACGGGACCACCATCGGACTCGGAAGAACCCAGCCAGCGCTTTTTTTTGCGTAAGCCCTTTTCGCAGTCTCCTCGCTTTTTTGTCCTGCGTGGGCGGCTACTTCCCTCGCAGAGTGACTGTTTTTGGCCGTTGCAATTGCGCAATGCCGAAGCGTATACAGAGACACCTTGGCTATACCCAAGCGTCTGCAAACGCGTTCTAGATGTTTGGCGAGTCGCTCGTGAAACCGTTGCCAACATCCCGCTGAATCGGCGGCCCGTCTGAAGTCCTCCAGAAATTGAGCCATATCGGCAATGTCGTCGTCGGTGTATCCTGGCAGCTCCAACTCGCGAACCTGGGCGATCGCGCGCCCATTAGTTGCCTTGGCGCATCTCGCCAATAAATCACGGCCAACAACATACGCATCCCGCAATTCCATTGGCCTCAATCCTAGAAAGGCGTTAAATTTAACTAATTGGCCCAGGAGCAGACCAGTCGCCGTTCTGCTTTTTGCCAGGCTTTCAATGATTCTTTCCCACTCTGCCATTGGCAAACTGCGGCGCTTTCTAGCGCTGGTCTGACGGCGTGCACCGCTGCCTCTCGGTGTTGGACCGATTTCGATACGCTGCCGAAGCATATTGGACTCTTTGGGTGTGATCTCGATGGCTGATTCAAGGTCGTCGATGGCAAGACGTAATGCGGCCCGATATTGGCGGATCGTTGAAGTGCTCCACATCGCATGGCTGCCACAGACCCACGCGATTGTGTGCGAAAGCCGTGCTAAATCGTCCGCGTTAAGCGGAGGTTGAGACTGCCGCATCAGTTTTTGTGCCGTGGCGCGGTAATGGCGCTCCGTTTGAACGGTCCGCGTAGGGACAAGTCCACAGGCGTCAATTCGCCTGGGCGAGAACGGCAATTCATGACTTTCCACAACCGACATTTTTTGTTCTCCCCTCGTTAGTCGGACAATGGGAGATGGAGATGCAAGGAACCAGAATTTTTTTCTCGATGTCCACGAAATCGGCAGCAGGTCAATGAGACAGAAATCTGCAGGGCATGATGTTCCGTCAATCTCAATATTGAGGAATGTTCAGGGTCAGGGCTGATCGACAATATTCAGCCGAAGAGAATTTCCACATTTTGGCGGCCGCGGAGTGCTGCCATTGAGGTGGTCCAGCAACTCGGAAATTGTTGTCCGGTGATTTTGAGGTCCAACCGTTTTTATGCGAGCTTAGGAAAAACCTTTTCGTAACGCCTCGGCCTGACTAAGTTTTGCACATATGGGGTAGGCCGGTTTGCCGTTGTCAGGCAGGCGCGATGAAGGAGAGACGAGGACTAAGTCTTTTTTTTTCGTTTTGTTGCTTTTTCTATGTTTTCGCGCTTGAAGGTCTTATAAAGCTCGGGAAGAGCGCCTAAAAGATAGATCGCGAAATCCCCAGCGACCTTTTTATCGAAAGACACCATAACGGAACGGGGGTCTTCTTTGAATTGGGCGAACCGCGTGCCGTCTTCGGCCTTAAGCGGGATCAGACGCGACAAATTCAAAGCCTTTGCGGTGCAGACGGCGGCAAAGACGGCATTGAACCTATCGTCAGAGGTCAGCGCCTGAAAGCCCGGCTTAGCTATGGCGGCGCGGGCGCGGGCGCTAGCGCCGTTAAGTTCCAAACGAGACGATAGCTCCGCCCAACGATCGCGACCGATCGAAGGGGCTGATCCAATCGATTCAATTAGGTCTTGGGGAATCTTGACCGCTGCCGTGATCATGCGTGACAGGCCAGTTTTGTCGACTGTGAGGGCTGCCATGATAGTCTCGCGGGAGTAGCCGGCCTTTTCGAGTCGCGCCGCGAACAACGCCTTCTCGATAAAGCTTAAATCCAACCGTGCGCTGTTTTCCTGGCCCTGTGAGATCACAAGTTGCTCGTCCGAGAGCGACTTCACCACAGCCCTTATCTTGCAGCCGAGTTCGGTTGCGGCAGCAAGACGGCGGCGGCCGTAGGCGATCTGAAAGTGCCCTTCCTTCTCAGGATGTGGCCTAACCAATATGGGCACCTGTTGCCCATGCTCGCGGATGGATTCAACTAGCGAGTGATGATGTTCCTCGGAGCTTTCCAAGCGGTCGGCTAAGAAAGACACCTCGATCAGCTCCGGATCTAGGTCGCTGATCGAATGGGCCATGATCTGTTCAATGGAACGCGTGACAGCGCCTATTGCGCCACGTGTTCCTAGATTGCCAAAATAGGGTAAATGGTTGGGAACAGGAGGCGCCTTTTGGGCCACACTGAGAAGTGAGTT